>CAYJTU010000083.1:0-15105 GCA_964373105.1 uncultured Moraxellaceae bacterium
TATTGTTTTTTGGATGAATGCTTTGGATGGAGGCCGTTTTTGGGATGAGAGCTGTTTCATGTCTTAGACCTGCGCCAGTGTCATTCAGAAGTAGAGTGGTAGCCTTATGCGTGAAAGTCAATATCATTCATCCCTTGTTTCGGGTTTATCAAATCAAGCATGAGCCGATTGACGAGCAGCTAAAGTGCGGCAATGAAGACCCATCAAACCATGTTTCTTTATCTAAATTTAATATAAGTAAGTTAAATTTTATTGTTTCTTTAAATAAGTAAACAGGATTAGCATATCTATTATCACGGCTAAAGCGCATTTTTACTGTTTTATTAGTACAGCTAAAACAGGGTGCAATGCTTTATATGCCATGTTTTAAGAGATGGAGTAAATGAACATGAACGCATCAGTATCGAAAGAAATCGAACAAGCTCAAGAACAATTAAAAGCGAAATCAAATCAAGACCAAAGCGCTGATGTCAGCCTGAATTCGACTCAAATCCAAGAGATTCTTGATCGTGCCGCACAGTATGCCATCGATGAAGAGTTGGAGTTTGCTGGTGGTGTCCCGCCAAAAGATGCTTGGGCATTAATCAGTGCAGGTGCTGCGGTTCTGGTCGATGTAAGAACCAATGAAGAGCGCAAATTTGTCGGTCATGTTCCAGCCGGGGAACACGTGGCTTGGGCTACGGGTACATCTTTAAATCGTAATCCGCGTTTTGTGAAAGAACTTGAAATCAAGCTGAAGAATAATAAAGAGCAAGTCATCGTGTTGCTGTGCCGCAGCGGTAAACGCTCTGCATTGGCGGCTGAAGCCGCAGCCAAAGCCGGATTTACCCAAGTCTATAATATCCTTGAAGGATTCGAAGGCGAGCTTAATGAACAGCAGCAACGTGGTGACACGGGCGGCTGGCGCCATGCTCACTTGCCATGGGTACAAGATTAATACAGATTTGAAAGTGCCCGAATCAAAATAACTCCTTACAAAATAGGACTGCTGGTGCAAAGCAGTCCTATAAATATTATTTCTAATGGCCCACTCTTTCAGTTAATGTAGACCATATCCCACTTTAGACGCTTGCCTCACGGGCTTAAGATGTTGTAACAGGAGTTCGCACCATGAGCCAGCCAGTTGTGCCAGCCGCAAATCAATCCCATCCGTTTCCGACCACGTCGACTAAAGCCAATCCTGATACACCAAACTGGCCGCTTGAGCGGATCGTCAGTGAGCTTCGTGCTGAGCGTGCACGTTGGCGGGAGTCCCAAAAGCGTACCCGTGAGTTTGGGGGGCGCGAGCTTCCTTCCCGAGAAACACTGCGTGAAATTGTCGAAGCGTTAAGCGGCGCACTTTTCCCGATGCGCCTTGGTCCTGCTGATCTGCGGCAGGAAGGCGAGGACTACTATATTGGCTATACGCTGGATTCTGCACTCAATGCATTGCATGAGCAGGTGCGTCTAGCTCTATATTATGAAGCGCGCTATCGTGCCTCTGCGACCCAAGCCGATAGCCATGCAGAGCCATCATCCGCGATTATTGAGCAACATGCAGTCGAGATCGTGCGTGCTTTTTCTTTGGCGCTGCCTAAAGTCCGTCGTTTACTCGATAGTGATGTGCAAGCCGCCTATGACGGCGATCCTGCTGCGCGCAGTGTGGATGAGGTTCTCCTCTGCTATCCAGGTGTGCTTGCGATTATTTATTACCGTTTGGCGCATGAGTTGTATACACAAGGCGTTCCACTGCTTGCGCGTATTATTTCTGAACTTGCACATTCCACAACTGGTATCGATATCCATCCGGGCGCCAAAATCTCAGCCGGCTTTTTCATTGACCATGGGACTGGTGTTGTGATTGGTGAGACTGCAGTGATTGGTCAACATGTTCGTTTATATCAAGCAGTCACCTTAGGTGCCAAGCGATTTGAAGTGGCAGAAGATGGAACTTTGCAAAAAGACTATGCACGTCATCCGATTGTTGAAGATGATGTCATCATTTATGCGGGTGCAACTATTTTGGGCCGTATCACAATTGGTAAAGGCTCAACGGTTGGCGGGAATGTCTGGTTAACACGCAGTGTTCCTCCGAACAGTCATATTACTCAGCAAGATGCATCGCATCAAAAAGTTTGATGCACTGTGATCAAAGCGTCATAAATTTTGAGTATATGTAAGGTAAAAGTTAATAAAAGACTTTTACTCAAAATGAGTTGGCTACGGTTTATATTCCTTTATGAAGAAATGGTTCATTTTGGGTTGTTTTTAAATCGGATACATTATAAGTATTCTTGAATTTTAATGACTTATCTATTTTTGATATAAGTTATTCATATTTTGTGATTAAGATTTTTCCGTTAGGCTAGAACCAATTTGAAAAAACTTATTTTCCCAGTTGGTTTGTTTAAAAAGTAGTTTGTTTTAACGTTCTTTCGTTCTTTCATTATAGTACAGGAGCCAGTCATGGCGAAAAATCAGGATTTACCGCACGCACAGGCGCTTGGCGATAATGCAGCACGCCAGCTTGCCAATGCAACAAAAACGGCCCCACAGCTTTCGACGATCACGCCGCGCTGGCTCGTGCATCTTTTGCAATGGCTACCTGTAGAAGCGGGTATCTATCGGGTTAACCGCGTCAGCAATGCGGATGATATCCAAATTGCGTGTACCCAGCGCGACGAATCACAATTGCCACAAACTTTTGTAGATTACGACACTGCACCACGTGAATATTTCTTGAACGGCGTTTCGACCGTTCTCGATGTCCACACCCGTGTATCAGACTTGTACAGCAGCCCACACGATCAAATTCGTGAACAATTGCGCTTGACCATCGAAACCATCAAAGAACGTCAAGAAAGCGAGCTGATCAACAACCCAGAATATGGTCTATTGGCAAGTGTTGCTGACTCACAGCGCATTTCAACCTTGACTGGCGCACCTACACCAGATGATCTTGATGACTTGATTGGTAAAGTATGGAAAGAGCCAGGCTTCTTCTTGGCACATCCTGCGGCAATCACTGCATTTGGTCGTGAATGTACCCGTCGCGGCGTACCACCACCAACAGTTAGCCTGTTTGGTTCACAGTTCATCACTTGGCGTGGTCTACCGTTGATTCCATCGGACAAAATCCCTGTGGAAGATGGCAAAACCAAAATTCTGCTGATTCGTGTCGGCGAGAAGCGTCAAGGTGTCGTGGGTCTGTTCCAACCGGGTTTGGCTGGCGAACAAGCACCAGGCTTGTCCGTACGTTTTATGGGAATTAACCGAAGTGCAATCGCATCCTATTTGATTTCGCTGTATTGCTCGCTGGCGGTGCTGACGGAAGATGCGTTGGCGGTTCTCGAAGACGTGGAGATTGGCAAATATCATGACTACTCAGACAAGTACAAGTAATAGCGTGACAGGACTATCTCCTGAGTCTGCTGGCTTGCCTGATGAAGCAACATTGAGTCGAATCGCCAGTGCGCTTTTTCAAGCGCTACCCGGCGAGAAGCCCAATTTTGATTTGCCTGCAAGTCCGCCGCAACCCGCCGATCCCTTTTTGGCTCTGGGCGGTCGTGCACCTGCGCTTGCAACGGGTCGGGCATTGAATCCAGAGATTCCGCACAATGTGCCGAATCTACCGGACTCGCCTGAGAAAAAAACAGCGTCATTACCTGGGGTGGGCGGTGCGAATTATCCACAAGTGCCTTATTCGCCAGTTACCCCTGAAATTGCGACCCTGACGCCGACTCTGCCTGTATTGGCGGGATCGCCATCGCCGAGTGTCGTGGGCAATGATTCACCGTTTTATTTCTTGCAAGGTTCTGGCGCAAGCCATGCACCGCAACCGGTTGATCCTGCTGTTGCATTGGGAGGACGTGCACCTGCTGTGGCGACCTCGCAAGGATTAAATCCAGCAGTGCCTCATAATGTACCGACGAACCTTGATGCGCCGGAGCAAAAAGCAGAGTCTTTACCAGGAGTGGGTGGTGCAAGTCTGCCATCGGCACCTGCTAAAGTCCCAGCGCCTGTTGCAACCTCTGATGTGACGTCATTGACACCCAGTGTGCCTGGCGTTCCGTCAAATGTTGCGGGTGCAGCGCCGAGCTCTGCTTTTGGTCGCGCACCTGATACAGGTTCAGCTTCGCCGTTTTACTTTGTTAATGAAGGCGGTGCTCCTGTACCAACCAAGCAAGCTGCACCGACAGATATCCCCGATGAAGCACTGTTTGCGCAGTCATTTGGTTTACCTGGTGCAGATTCGCTGAAAGCGTTGCTGGCAGGCAGTACCTCTAACCGCGCTGCGCCAAGTGCAGCCCCGTCTCCAAGTCCATCGGGATTTTATTTCCTTGATGTACCGAGTGCAGGCTCCGCATGGCAAGACAAGCCGACCAACATTGTGCCGGTAAGTTCAGCGCATCAGCCTTTTGATGTGCAGTCGGTACGTCGGGATTTCCCGATCTTGCAAGAGCGTGTTAACGGTCGTCCTCTGGTGTGGTTTGATAATGCCGCGACGACCCATAAGCCGAAGTCCGTGATTGAGCGCGTGTCTTATTTCTATGAGCACGAAAACTCAAACATTCACCGCGCAGCGCATGAATTGGCTGCACGTGCGACGGATGCTTATGAGCATGCTCGTAAAACGATTGCCCGTTTCTTAGGTGCGAAGTCGGAGAGCGAAATCATTTTCGTTCGTGGCACCACCGAAGCGATCAATTTGGTTGCGAAAACGTGGGGTGTACAAAACATTGGTGCTGGTGATGAAATCATCGTCTCCAATCTTGAACATCACGCCAACATCGTGCCTTGGTTTCAATTGGCCAAGCAAGTGGGCGCCAAGCTGCGTGTGATTCCTGTAGATGACAGCGGTCAGATTCGTCTTGATGAGTATCGTAAACTGCTCAATGATCGAACCAAAATTGTGTCGATCACGCAGGTTTCTAATGCGCTGGGTACGGTCACGCCGGTTGCTGAAGTGATAGCTTTGGCTCATCAAGTTGGTGCGAAAGTGCTGGTCGATGGCGCGCAGTCGGTAGCCCATCTACGTGTGGATGTACAGGCACTGGATGCAGACTTTTTTGTGTTCTCCGGTCATAAAATCTTCGGTCCAACCGGGATTGGTGTTGTTTACGGCAAAGCTGATTTGCTGGAAAAAACGCCTCCTTGGCAGGGCGGCGGTAATATGATTCAAGACGTGACTTTTGAGCAAATCATTTTCCAACCCGCGCCGAATAAGTTTGAAGCGGGGACGGGAAATATTGCTGATGCAGTCGGTCTGGGTGCAGCGATTGAATATGTCGAGAGTCTGGGCTTAGATAATATTGCCCGTTACGAGCATGATTTGCTTGAATACGGCCAACATGGTCTCAGCAGTGTGTCAGGCTTGCGTCTCATCGGTACTGCACGTGAGAAAGCCAGTGTCATGTCCTTCACTTTGGAAGGCTATGAAAATGAAGAAGTTGGGAAGGCATTGAATAAAGAAGGTATAGCGGTTCGTACCGGACATCATTGTGCACAACCGATTCTCCGACGTTTTGGCGTTGAGACCACCGTTCGTCCTTCACTCGCGTTTTATAACACGACCGAAGAGATTGATTTGATGGTTTCTATCCTGCATCAATTGCGCCGCGCGCGAAGCATTCGTCGCTAACCTTAACGATTAGGTTGTCGATGTAAAAAAGCCACTTTGCATTCGCAAAGTGGCTTTTTTGGTTCTGCTTGAGTCAAGCGGATACGCCAACAGAGGATAGCGCTATCGTTAAACGAGCCTAAAAGGGTGATTCGAGCGGCGTACTCGGACTTACTTTGGTCGTAGGTGGTGGCGAAGAGTGCTTGGGAGGAGAGGCCTCAGCCGTCTTTGACTCCACCAAATCGGCAATGCTGTCTGAACTTGTCGATGCGGACTCATTGTTGCTGTTAGAGTCAGTACTCTCCACTTTCTTTTTACGCGGTTTGACCACACCACCAGAATTACTATTCGGGTTTCCTGGGTCTTTGCTGATCCAGCTTTCAGGCGTATCTGCAAGAGCTTTGCCCATATATTCACTCCAGATCGGCAGTGCAGCGATCCCGCCAAATTCCCTACGGCCCAGCGTGCGCGGTTGATCGAATCCTACCCATGCGACAGCAACGAGCGTTGGATTGAAGCCAGAAAACCACGCATCTTTTGCATCATTCGTGGTTCCCGTTTTACCACCGATATCGTTACGTCCAAGTTTCATTGCGGCATAACCCGTTCCGTGCTGGATCACATCCCGCAAAATACTGGCCATGTCGTAGGCCGTTTTTGCTGTCAGTATACGTTCAGCACGACGATAATTTGTCGGTTCTGCTGTTGCTACAGGAGAGGATGCAGAGCCAGTACTGTTGATGCTGCCATCGGGGTTGCTGGTGACCTCTGTCGGCTGTATGCCACTTGCATCTGGCTGATCTGGTAATGACAGGTTGGGGTCATTTGCCGCAGCATCACAGCTCCTGCAAACCCGTACCGGATCCGCCGTAAAGAGCACATCGCCTTTAAAGTTTTCGACGCGTTGAATAAAGTAGGGTTGAATCCGATATCCGCCGTTGGCAAAAGCGGCATAGCCAGTCGCCATTTGAATCGGGAGTACTTGTGCTGCACCCAAAGCCAAAGCCAAATTTTTCGGTAACTTGTTTTCCATGAAACCAAAGTGCGTTAAGTGATCCACGGCTTTATTGATTCCCACGGCTTGTAATAAGCGTACAGAAACCAAATTACGGGATAAATAGAGCGCGCGGCGCAGGGTAATCGGTCCCATAAAGCGACCATCCGAGTTTTGGGGGCGCCAGTTTCCGACCTGAAGCGGAGCATCATTGATAATGCTATAGGGCGTAAATCCACGCTCTAACGCCAACGAATAGATAAAAGGCTTGATGTTTGAACCGGGTTGTCTCCAGCCCTGCATACTGCGGTTAAAATTGCTTCTTGCAAAGTCATACCCGCCAACTACCGCCTGAATAGCGCCATCATTCGGGTCAAGCGATACCAATTGTGCTTCTGCAGCGGGAATCTGAGTCAAGGACCAGTTGATGCGTGACCAGCCTGCTTTGGATAGATCCAGCTTCGGCAATTCTGGTTGATCTGCACCGATCTTTTCTGCATCTGTGGTTGGTTCATCCGTATCTATAGCCGCTGCATTCTGCTCAGTACTCTCAGATGGAGACTTACTGTCTGCATTAAAATACTGCTGGATCTGATCAGCCGTAAACCCGGTTGGACGTACGCGGATAATATCTTTGACACGGACGATTTCACTGGCATTGCTCGGTGCGCCGCCAACTCGATCCGTTGAGTAATACTTGCGAGCCCACGACATGCCACTCCAAGGTACTGTGACCGTCATCCCATTTTTAAACACAGCCTCAAAGCTTTGTTTTGAGACTTTGGTGACTTGCACAGGCCACATGTTGTTAATGACATAATGATCTGCCAAAGGTTTTGCATTAGATTCTGCACCGCGCCAACCATGACGGTGGTCATAGGCTTCCAGACCTTTATGAACGGCATCTTCAGCCATTTTTTGGCGATCAGAAGGGATGGTGGTATAAACGCGATAACCTGAATTCAGGACTTCTTCACCAAACTCATCAACCATGGCACTGCGCACCATTTCGGCAACGTATGGCATGTTGATGTCAAGACGTTTGGTATTTGCACTGTAATTGAGTGCAAGAGGTGCACTGATATTTTCTTGGTATTGAGCTTGATTAATGAAACCGAGCTGTAGCATGCGCCCAATAATCCAGTTGCGGCGTTCTATGGCGCGATCAGGATCATTCACTGGATTGTATTTAGTCGGCGCTTTAGGCAGTCCTGCGATCATTGCCATTTCGGCAATGGTCAGATCTTTTAAGGGCTTGTGATAGTACACTTTAGCTGCGGCCGCAATGCCGTAGGCATGTTGTCCTAAAAAGATCTTATTCACATAAAGTGTAAAAATTTCTTGTTTATTGAGGTTTTGTTCTATTTTTCGGGCTAAGAAAATTTCGGTCAATTTGCGCTTGAGGGTTCGTTCAGGGCTTAAATAAAAATTCTTGGCAACTTGCATGGTAATGGTTGAACCACCCGATTGTCCGCTACCACTTTGCAGCGCTTCAGTGACTGCACGTCCTAAACCTTTAAAACTCACGCCATTATGGGTAAAAAAAGATGAGTCTTCTGCGGCGAGGAACGCATTGACCATGAGCGGCGGAATCTCATCATAGGTGACGGGACGAGAGATCTTTTCACCAAATTCGCCAATCAGCTTGTTATCTTTTGAATAGACTTGGAGTGGGATTGCGACAGCTGCAGATTTCAGTTGAACGATATCCGGTAAGCTTGGCGCAATAAAAAGATAGAGCCCATAAAATCCAATGGGGAGAGCCATGATCAGCACGAGTAAAAGTGCGAACAGTGGATGGATTCGGCCTGCGCAAGATAACTTTTTCATAACCAGTGAATTTTGATGCCCTAAGTCAAGGTTGACGCCGTAGTATAACCACAACACACAAGGATGGCATCTTATTGCTTTTATTTAAGTCTTGCCTTCGATTTATTTTTTGAACGCCCTTGTAATGCTGTAAAAGGCGTGTTATCACTATCCTATAGATGAATTGTTACGAGATGTATTGGGTATTCGGTGATTCTGTTGGCACTTTGTGATGTTTGGGTGCGATTGTGTTGCAGGTTTTGAGTTTATGGATGTTTTAAACGGAATTATTCCATAAAAAATATTTGTAACTTGAGTGTTTCAATACGAGCGTATAGACCCTGTTTTTAAGTGAGTGGGGAGGTAGTAGCTAAAAGCTGCTACTACGATTACTTCAGATACATGAGGTAATGAGAAAGTTGTTAGGTGGATCGCTGGTTACGGCTTTTCAAATTTGGACAGAACAATAAAAGGGAATTTAATGTGTTTTCCTTTGGACGCAAACAAAATTCTAGCCTAGTAGGGTTAGACATCAGCACGACGTCTGTCAAGCTTTTAGAGCTCAGTATTCGTGATGGTCGTTATTATGTCGAGAGTTACGGCTCTGAGGCTCTTCCACCCAACGCAGTAGTTGAAAAAAATATTACTGATGTCGAAGTGGTCGGGGAAGCGATTGGTCAATTGGTGAGACGTGCGAGCCCACGATCAACGCAAGCAGCTGTTGCTGTTGCTGGATCTGCGGTGATCACGAAGCTGATCGACATGGAAGCGGATATGACGGACGATGAACGCGAAATGCAGATTCGTTTAGATGCCGACCAATATATCCCTTACCCTTTATCTGAAGTCAATTTGGATTTTGAGGTGCTTGGACCGTCAGCAGTAGTTCCGGGGCGGGTGAGCGTGCTTCTTGCAGCATCGCGTTCTGAAAATATTGAACAGCGCGTTGATGTCCTTGAAATCGGTAATCTCACTGCTAAAGTTGTTGATGTTGAGTCCTATGCGATTGAGCGTACTTTCGGTCTGATGGTCGATGCTTTGCCGGATAATCCAGATATCGTTGCGATTGTCGATATCGGCCACACCATGACAACGCTGAACGTGTTGCGTCATGATCAGATCATCTACACCCGTGAACAACTCTTTGGCGGTAAACAGCTCACAGAAGACATCCAGCGCCGCTATGGCTTATCTTTTGAGGAAGCCAGTCGTTCAAAAAAAGAAGGCAATCTGCCTGATGATTACGAGCCTGAAGTGCTGATTCCATTTATGGAATCTATCGCACAGCAAGTGACTCGGTCTCTGCAATTTTTCTTTTCCTCCAGCCAATATAATGATGTAGATCATATTTTGTTAGCCGGCGGAAGTGCGAGCATTCCAGGGCTTGCACGTTTGATACAAGATAAATTGGGCAACCGCGTCAGTGTTGCGAACCCGTTTACACACATGGGTTTTGCCCCTCAAATCGATACCAATGCGATTGGAAATGATGCACCTGCGCTCATTATCGCCTGTGGACTTGCGCTCAGGAGTTTTGACTAATCATGACACAAATTAATTTACTCCCTTGGCGTGAAGCTCTGCGAGAGCAGCGCAAAAAAGAATTTCTACTGACTGGTGCTGCAGTATTGGTTTTAGCGTTGATTGTTGCAGTATTGGTATGGATGGTCTTTAACCATTACCTCGAAGATCAACAACAAGCAAATCAGCAGATCACGACGGCCAATGCGGAGTTGGATACGAAACTCCAAGATTTAGCAAAGCTACAGTCACGTCGTGATGACATTGTCTCACGCATGAAGGTTATTCAGGATCTACAAGGGCAGCGCCCTGTCGTGGTGCGTATTTTTGATGAGCTCCCCCGTTTGACCCCAAGTCATGTGTATATCACCAAGTTTGCACGTCAAGCCGATAAGTTCACCATCGAAGGGCGCGCACAAAGTCCAAATGATGTGTCGGAGTTCTTACGTAATTTAGAAGCCTCACCTTGGTTCCGAAATGCGTTCATGAATTCATTCCAAGGGACTCCACAGGCGACTGGGCCAGTATCAGGTAGCGTGGTACCTAGAGCGGAAGATGGCTATGGTCAGTTCGTTATTTCTGTCGATTTGGAACTTCCTGAATCGGATGTGAAAGGGCCGGTTTCCTCTCCTGACAAGAATGTAGGAGCTGCGTCATGAAATTAAATCTCGATAAAGCAAGTTCAACAAAAGCAAGTTCAACAAAGGCAAACTCGCCAAAAGTAGTCAATAAAAAATTCTCCTTTGAGGAGTTTAGCAACAGCTTCAAGTCGCTGGATCCTCAGAATATGGGGAATTGGCCACTTCCAGTGAAAATTACGATTTATGTTTTTGTGGCAGCGTTTGTTTTAGTCATCGTTTATCTCCTGCTCATTTCACCCGTGCGTGAAGAAATCGCCACGGCTGAAGCGCAAGAGACCAGCCTACTGAATGATTATCGCGAAAAAGATTCTAAACTGCGTAACTTGCTGCAATATCAGAAGCAAGTCGAAGAAATGGAATCTACTTTTGGACAGTTATTGCAGCAACTGCCTAAGGAAACTGAGATTCCAGGTCTGGTTGAGGATATTAACTATACTGGAGTCGGGAGTGGCTTGCAGTTCGACAATATCAATGTCGAAAAAGAAGTCACTAAGGATTTCTTTATCGAACTGCCGATGACGATCAAAGGTCGTGGCGACTTTCACTCCTTTGGTGCTTTTGTGAGCGCCCTTGCAGCGTTACCTCGCATTGTGACAATTGATAATTTTGATATTTCGCCAATCGCCAAAGATAAGTCGAAATCTGAAGTTCCAGTTTTGGGTTTGACGATGAATGCGAAGACTTATCGTTACAATGATAAGGCTGATCCAAAAAATAATGCAAATAACCCTCAAGGGAATGCAAAAAAATCAGGGAGTGCATCATGAAGCAGACAATGATGTCGAATTCTAACATTTCCCCGCTACCCGTACGCTTAAGCCGTGTGTTGCAAGGGTGGACACTGGTCGGTGGGTTAGCGAGTGCACTGTTATTGACTGGGTGTAGTTCACGAGTAGATGAAGTTGCGACTGAAATGCAGAAAATTCATAGCGAACCGACATTGCCCATTACACCTGCTCCCGTATTTTTACCCGTGCCGACTTTTACATATGCAGCACAAGGTTTTCGCAGTCCTTTTATTGCACTCAGTCTTGCTGAAGAAATGAAGGTCATGGCGGGACGGCATGTGATGCCTGATCTCAATCGACCTCCTCAGTTCTTAGAGCAATTTCCGCTTGAGAACCTACGTATGCGTGGAACGATCCGTAATCTAAAAGGGCCGATGTTTGGTTTGATTGAAGATCCTCGCGGCAGTGTACTCCGTGTTCAAGTGGGTAATTATTTGGGGAAAAACTATGGACGGATTGTGGGGATTACACCGACCCAGATTAATTTGGTTGAAATCGTTCCTGATGGAAAAGACGGTTTTGTTGAGCGGCCCCGTAGCTTAATCATGGTTGATGCAGGCGCATAACAAATTTTTGAGGATAACAATGATGAGCAGTAGCAGCATGGTAAATCAAATGCTATCGAATTGGTTGGGTCAAGGGGTAAATGACATGGAAGTTAGTGGCGTAAAAAAAGTTTCTGATTTGGCTGTCGGCCGTGAGCTGGCGATCCGTTCACTTGCACGTCGTTTTATAGCGAAGTCATTGCCTATGCATATTGCAATGGTCAGTGCATATGCCATCGTTATGCCGGCCTATGCAAGTAGTCAAGTGACGCTCACAGGAATCAGTTCTGCTGCATTGCCAAATAATGAAACAGAGCTTCGGTTGGCTTTTGATGGTACTCCGCCTAACCCACAAGCCTATCAATTGGACAAACCGGCACGTTTGGTCGTCGATTTGCCCAACGCTAAAAGTAGCTTAGCGAGTCGTTATCAGGATATCGGTTCTGGCAATGCGCGCAGCTTAGCGGTTGTGGATAATGCAGAAAGAACACGACTGGTTGTCAACTTAAGTCAAGCCAGCGGTTATTCAACACGGGTTGAGGGAAACACCTTAATCTTGAAAGTGGGTGGGAGCAAAGCTTCTGCAGCTAAAACGGTAGCGACTTCAACTGCGCAGTCTAGTAGTGCAGCACCGGTTGCAGGGAATCGTAATGCGCCTTACGAAGTGACAGATGTTGATTTCCGCCGCGGCGGTGCTGGTGAGGGGAATGTACTCATTGCCCTCAATAATCCGAATGCACCAGTAGATGTCCAGCAGCAAGGCACGAAAATCATTGCACGTTTTTTGGGTACTAAATTGCCTGAGCGTCTGCGTCGCCGCTTAGATGTGAATGATTTTGCAACCCCAATCAAAACCATTGATGCCTATAATGAAGGCAATAATGGGGTTCTGGTGATTCAGCCCCAAGGCGATTTTGAATATCTGGCATACCAAGCTGATAATAAATTGACCATCAGTGTCAAGCCGGTTGTTCAGCAGAAGTCAGCTATTGCGAAGCCTCAGACGTATACTGGGCAGAAACTATCACTCAACTTTCAGGATATTGAAGTCCGTTCTGTATTGCAGTTGATTGCTGATTTTACCGGTCTAAACTTGGTTGCGAGTGATACTGTCGCGGGAAAAATCACCATCCGTTTGCAGAATGTACCTTGGGATCAGGCACTTGATATCGTTCTGAAAACCAAGGGCTTGGATAAACGCCGTAATGGCAATGTGATTATGATCGCCCCTGCTGATGAGTTAGCCGCGCGCGAAAAAATTGAAATTCAAAACAATCGCCAAGTCGAGCAACTCGCACCTTTGACCACGCAGTATATTCAGCTCAGCTATGCCAAAGCCAATGATTTACTCACCCTCATTACTTCGGGGCGTAATAATGGCGGTGGTGGTTTAAGTGGTGGAAATGGTTCTGATGCCAACGTCGGTAGTTTGTTATCACCACGGGGAACGGTATCGATTGATGCCCGTACCAATACTTTGATTGTCCAAGATACCGCAGTCACCATCGAAAAAGTTCGTGAAATGATTGCTCGCCTTGATGTGCCGATTAAGCAAGTTATGATTGAAGCGCGAATTGTGCGTGCTTCCGATACCTTCAGCAAAGAGTTAGGCGTGCAGTGGGGTATTCTCTCCCACGGTGTAGCAAGTCGTCCGAGTGTTTTGGTAGGGGGTA
The DNA here is from genome assembly GCA_964373105.1 of uncultured Moraxellaceae bacterium. Classification (GTDB taxonomy): domain Bacteria; phylum Pseudomonadota; class Gammaproteobacteria; order Pseudomonadales; family Moraxellaceae; genus Aquirhabdus. The sequence goes on from CAYJTU010000083.1 coordinate 13,571, forward strand.
GTGAGACGACTCTTTTTGATCTCAGAGATCCTCAAACCCGTACTGTTAATGGTCAGACTGGAGTCGGTTACACGATTACCCGTCCCGATAATCTGAGTGTTGATTTGGCTGCAACAGGTACTGGTGCCAGTAGTATAGCGTTGGGGATCATGAGTATTTCAGATATTATGCTGGACTTAACGCTCTCTGCACTTCAAGCGGATGGTAAGGGTGAAGTGATTGCAACACCTAAAGTGCTCACTCTGGATAAGCAAAAGGCACGCGTGGCTGCGGGTACGCAAATTCCTTATCAACAGGCGGCTGCAAGTGGTGCGACAACTGTACAGTTTATCAATGCTGAATTGAGTTTAGAAGTGACACCAAGCATTACGCCAGATGGTCGTGTCGGTATGGATCTATTGGTGAATGCAGATAGTCCAGGCGATGCTGCGCCAAATGGACAATTGACCATCAACACGAATCGCTTACAGACAAATGTTCTCGTTGATGATGGACAGACAGTCGTATTGGGTGGTATTTTCCAGAATCAGATTTCAAATAGTACGACAAAAGTACCATTTCTAGGCGATCTGCCGTATTTGGGTCGTTTGTTTAGACATACGCAACAGCGTAATGACAAACAGGAAATGTTGATTTTTGTCACACCACGTTTGGTTAATAACGCCACCCAAGTGAATCAAGGCGCTAAACCTAACCCATAGTCGGGTGAAGTCGCTCGTAAGCGGTTGATGTAAGGTGTTTAGATGCATAATGCGACACAAGAGGCTCCAATTGATTCCGCAATTAACAATGTGCTTGAAGGCAACTTGTTTTTAGTTGGACCAATGGGAGCGGGTAAAACAACAGTAGGTCGGCATCTTGCCGACCTACTGGGTCGTACATTTATTGATGCAGATCATGAGATTGAACGACGTACGGGCGCTACCATTCCTTGGATCTTTGAGAAGGAAGGAGAGGCGGGTTTTCGGCTGCGTGAAGAAGCTGTTTTGGCTGAACTGACTGCGTTAAACGATATTGTGCTTGCGACGGGTGGCGGTGCTGTGACTCGAGAGCAAAGTCGTTTGTATTTGCGTGAAAGAGGAACTGTAATTTATTTGTATACCCCTGTCTCTATGCAAGTTGCAAGAACCTCACGGGACCGTAATCGCCCTTTGCTCCAAACCAGCAATCCAGAAGCGCGCCTGCGTGAACTCCTGTCGATCAGGGACCCTTTGTACCGTTCTATCGCTCATCATGTGGTGATGACGCTTGATGGTTCAGCACGAGAACTTGCACAAAGAATTATCCAGATCATTCAAACAAACCCTATCAATAACCATAAATGATCACGGGCCATTCGTGGTATATTTTTATCTACACTCTTGAATTGTTCTTTATATGACGCAGCAATTGATCTCAGTCGATGGTGAATCGACTTCGACCTCCATAATATTACAGGTACAGACGCTTCAGGTTGCATTGAATGAGCGCAGCTATCCTATCTATATCGGGGGGGATTTGTCCCTAGAGCAGTATTTGTTGCCCCATATTAGCGG
>CAYJTU010000084.1:0-2322 GCA_964373105.1 uncultured Moraxellaceae bacterium
AACGTACACGACAAACTTTACGCATTGCTGAGTTAGGTTTTTTTGGTGTAGTGGTATAAACACGTGTACAAACGCCGCGACGTTGTGGACACGCTTTAAGTGCCGGCACTTTTGACTTTTCAGTCAAACTGGTGCGACCCTTACGAATCAATTGGTTAGTGGTTGCCACTCAAACTCTCCCGTGAATAAAAAACCTCAAAAAGGACATACCCCTTTTTGAGGGCTACATATTCTAAATCAACGGGAGGTAATGGTCAAGAAAGTAGGGCGATTAGTTGTAAAAAGTAGAATTATTATTTTAAATGAGGGATGACATTTACTCACCCCCTCATATTTATACAGCTTAAGGCAGATTATTAATCCAGATCGTTATTTTCGGCACGATCTTCCGCCAGGCTTGCGGCTATTCGTTGTACCCGTGCTGATTTTTCTCCGCTATTACGCGCTGCACGGAAAGTATTTTGCGCACTCAAAGCAACACTTGCCACCAGACGCGCATTGTACGTGGCACCCGCAGCACCCGTCACAACAGGCATAGTTCTGGATAACCAACGGGCTGGTACACGCAAATTCAGGTTCTTGGTAAACTCTCCAATGAATCCACCTGCAGCTTCGATTTCAGGACCACCCCCAACCAACTTCTCAACGCCACGCAAATCACCCGACTCCAAGATCGTTCTCATACCCGCTAACGCCAAAAGAACACCCTGCTTGTCCGCCAAGAGTTCAAGATCCGATTGCTTAAGCGCCTCATAGGCAAGTGCCCGCCCCTGTTCGCCCTGCAAGTCGAACCCATAGCAATGCGCAACTTGATAAACCGTTCTTAGAGAGAGTAATAAAGCCAACGGTAAATCAACCATTGCACCTAAAACCCCAGTCGCCCCAGTCAAACCACCTTCAGCCAAGGCGACGATCCGGTTCTCTTCTAGCACGGCGTGAACCAGAGTATCACAACGCGCAATATCACCCGTCCTGAGCTCAAAAATGTCATCCACACCCGCGCGCTTTGCAATACGCTGAGCGCCACTGGTATGGCTAGTGAATATAGCTGCCTGCTCAAATACCTGATCAGCAAAAGACTCCAAGGACTCTACAGGAATGAGTGGTGCGATATATCGAGCAAGGCCATTGAAACGCGAACCTACTAATTGCTTTGTGAGTGTTGGTAGTTGTTGTTTAAAAACGTCACGTGCATCCGCCTCAACAGGAGGCAACTCGCCATTGAAACGCTGGCGGCGCTGACTCTCAGAAAGTTGATTTAATAGGCGATCGCCACCTTCAACGACTTTTTTTGCTTGATTTGTAATTCGGTCTTTCAATGTATTGGAATACCATGCTTTATCCATAAAATATTCCCTCTTTAATTCAATAATTTTTCGTTGTCGGACAGACATTGTACCCAAAATATAAGACTTGGGTTTCAAATTAACTGGCACTATACATCGCACCTAAACAAAGCTTACACGACAATGATCCCTCTAAACGATTGTTAACTCATACCCACTTACAAAACTTCAACCGAACTGAAGGGTCACCTTGATCTATTTTTGGGCGCTATTTTCATGTCATAAATATGCTATAAATACTGTCACAATTGGACTTAACTGCTTTAAAGCATGAATTATGTACGTAATGGGTAGATACGAACCTCCTTAACATGATGTTCATCTTTTCATGCCATACTTTAAAGTTGATGATAGATTTAAAATATCACGGACTAAAGAATGATATTTCGCCACCTATGGAGCAATGATGCGCCGCGCCTCATTTGATAAAGCAGACCTGATCGACTGCGCTGAAGGAAAGTTGTTTGGTGCAACCAATGCACGACTACCCATGCCGCCTATGCTGATGTTAGATCGCATATCACATATCGCTGATATCGGTGGATCATATGAAAAAGGCGAGTTGATTGCTGAGCTCGACATTAATCCAGAGTTATGGTTTTTTCAGTGTCATTTCCCTACAGATCCAGTGATGCCAGGATGTTTAGGATTAGATGCAATGTGGCAACTTTTAGGGTTTTATTTGGGCTGGCGGGGCAATTTAGGTCGAGGACGCGCTTTAGGTGTGGGCGAAGTGAAGTTCACAGGGCAAGTTCTGCCAAAACATACTCAGGTACGCTATCATTTACATATGAAGCGGGTTATTGAACGCAGCCTATGTCTCGCCATTGCAGATGGGGAAATGTATGTCGATGACAAACTGATTTATACCGCTAAAGATTTACGCTGTGGTGTGTTTACGAATACAGATTTCTAAACGCATTTTATAGCCTGTTTCGTGAGCAGATGTCGAAAGTGGAGACAAAGTGCCACATCT
>CAYJTU010000084.1:2332-14917 GCA_964373105.1 uncultured Moraxellaceae bacterium
TCTGCTTATTTTTAGATTTAATGCATAGTTTGGGGAATATACATGCGTCGTGTAGTGATTACTGGAATGGGAATAGTATCGTGTCTTGGTAATGATCGTGCCACAGTCACCGATTCGCTACGTACAGGCAAATCAGGCATTCGCTTCAACCAAAGCTATGTTGATATCGGCATGAAGTGCCATGTCAGTGGTAAACCTGAATACGATGACTCGGTCATTGAGCGGAAATTAAAGCGTTTTTTAGCAGAAGCCTCGACTTTTGGTTATCTCTCCGCACTCTCTGCTGTAGAGGATGCAGGTCTTACTTTTGAAGAAGTTGCAGGGAATCCAAGATTTGGAGTACTTGCTGGCTCTGGCGGTTCATCGACCGCCTCTATCGTGGCCGCTGCTGATAATATGCGCGAAGGCGGTCTGCGCAAAGTCGGCCCCTATAATGTTCCACGTACGATGACTAGTACTGTTTCTGCTGCGATTGCGACAGGACTCAAACTAAAAGGCGTTAATTACGCAATCTGTTCAGCTTGCGCAACTTCAGCACATTGTATCGGTCACGCGATGGAGCTGATTCAACTGGGTAAACAAGATATTGTGTTTGCTGGCGGCGGTGAGGAAGAGCACTGGTCACAGTCCATTTTGTTTGATGCCATGGGGGCAATGAGTACCAAATTTAATGATACGCCTGAACTCGCCTCACGTCCCTACTCTGTCGATCACGATGGTTTTGTCAGTGCCGGTGGTGGCGGTGTGGTCGTGGTTGAAGCTCTTGATCATGCGAAAGCGCGTGGCGCTAAGATCCTGGCAGAAATTGTAGGTTATGGCGCAACGTCTGATGGCCTCGATATGGTTGCACCAAGCGGTGAAGGTGCGGTGCGCTGTATGCAAATGGCCCTCGATATGGCTGCACAAAATGATGTCACACAGATTGATTATTTAAATACTCATGGCACTTCTACTCCTGCTGGTGATGGCGCAGAACTCCGTGCTATTCGTGAAGTCTTTGGTGATAAAGCGCCACCGATCAGTTCAACCAAATCGATGAGTGGTCATAGCTTAGGTGCGGCGGGTGTACAAGAGGCCATTTATTGTTTATTGATGATGGAAAATGACTTTATCGCACCGTCTATCAATATCACAGAGCTGATTCCTGAAGCCGAAGGAATTGACATTGTACAAACCACACGCCCAGCCAAGTTGAATGCAATTTTGTCCAATAGTTTTGGCTTTGGTGGTACAAATGCCAGCCTGATCCTAAAACGTTACGAGGAATAACACCCCGTGTTATTACTTTGGCTGAAAGCTTTTCACATTGTCGCAGTCGTCTGTTGGTTTGCGGCGATGTTCTATCTGCCGCGTCTTTTTGTTTACCATGCTCAAAGTACCGATGACACCAGTATCAAACGTTTTGAAGTGATGGAGCGCAAGCTGTATCGCGGTATCATGACACCGTCCATGATAGCGACTTGGATACTGGGTCTTTGGATGTTATGGCTGGGCCGTGATTACTACTTAACTCAGCATTGGATGCATGCAAAATTAACCTTGGTTTTACTTTTGACGGCTTATCACTTTGCCTGTGGTTATTTTAGAAGGCGATTGATTGGTAATCCACAGATTAAATCACATGTCTATTTTCGTTGGTTCAATGAGTTACCTGTTTTCGCTTTGATTGCAATTGTTGTTTTAGTCGTGGTTAAGCCTTCTTTTTGATGAACTTCTCGCTATGATTCCATGGATGGGTCTTGTCTTTGGACTCCCGCTACTGTTTGCACTATGGATGAGTGGGCAATGGAAAAGTCGCAGAGCATGGCGACTGACCCTTGTTGCATCCGTTATTTTAGCTCTGTACTTCTATGTTCTTTACCACACTCAGGCACAGTCAGCATTTTTTATACAACTTGAATGGAATTGGCTGGGCAAAGTTGCTTCTATTAGTTTACTGTGCCTAATTTATTTGTTTTTACCTCAGCACATGAAAAATGATGTGGGATTATGGCGACATGCCCACCCTCCAGAATGGCGCTCAACCATTCTCGTTTCCTGCGCAACATTATTATTCTTCGTTATCTGCAGCGCTCTAATTGCAATGGTCACCTCTCAGCAATGCAGCAAACTCAGTTTAGAAACTCTTCTTTTTAAAGCGACACTACCGGGTATCGACGAAGAACTTCTTTTTCGAGGAGTATTACTTGCAATCCTGACTTCTGCTTTTGGTAAGCCCTGGAAAATATTAGGCATATCTATAGGCTGGGGAGCCGTCCCCATTATCATTATTTTTGGTTTAGCCCATGGCTTTGAAATCGCGGCTGCAAGTGCCCCAATGGCCACTGCCATCATCATTAGTCTGATCACAGGAATCATGGGGATTTTATTATTATGGATTAAAGAGCGCACAGGCTCTCTGTGGATTGCGATTATTATTCACAATCTAGCAAATATATTGTCCTACTGGGTATGCACTTAACAACATAATATCTAGCAATATATTTTTACTCTAACAACATCATCAAACACGTAAATTCAGCAACTTCTATCAAGCATTATTAGCCTCAACTTGATAATCTCATGATCGCCAAGGAGATGTTTCAATGAGTTCAATGCTTGAAGCCAATTACCATTTAAGATTCCAAAAAGTGCTCGACTACATCGATACACATCTGGATGAAAAACTGACCGTTGACCTACTCAGTGACATCGCCAATTTTTCAAAATTTCACTTTCACAGACAGTTTTCAGAACTATTTGGCGTCAGTGTCTATAAGTATATTCAACTTCATCGACTTAAAAGAGCATCTTATCAACTGGCATTTCGCACTCAACATCCCATTATTGATATTGCATTGGCCAGTGGCTACGAAGGACCAGAAGCATTCTCTCGTGCCTTTAAAAAAAGCATAGGTCAATCCCCTTCCGAATTTCGTAAACAACCGCTATGGAAAACATGGCACTCAACCTACCAAACATTTGATACCGTCAGAACACAGCGCATGACAGCCGTCTCTCAAGCTCAAAATGTCAAGATCATCGACTTCCCTGAAACCCAAATCGCGGTGCTCGAACATCACGGCGATCCAAAGCTGCTTGGAAACACCATAAGACGTCTGATCGAATGGCGAAAACAAAACAAACTGCCACCCAGTGTAAGCCGGACATTTAACATCCTCTATAACGATCCAGAAAGCATAGAACCAGATGAATATCGCATCGATATTTGTGTCGAAACGAATATGACGATCACTGAAAATTCAGCAGGCATAGTCGCTAAGATCATTCCTAGTGGACGCTGTGCGGTATTACGTCATATAGGGTCGGACGATACGCTTAAACAAACGATCCATGATCTCTATGCAAACTGGTTACCCAATAGCGAAGAAGAACTCAGGGACTTCCCTATTTTTTTGCAACGCGTCAAATTTTTCCCAGACGTCGCTGAGAATGAAGCCATTATTGATGTGTTATTACCATTAAAGTAATGGTCTTTTTATCTATGACTATCTAAATAGCACGCGTATGTCACACCTAAACTTTTAAGCTGTAAAGTGCTAAGATCAGCAAGGAAACTTCTAAAGGAGATAAAGATGAAATATAACGGAAGTTGCCACTGCGGCAAGATCGCCTTTGAAGTAGAAGGAGAAATTGATGGCGTCATTGCCTGTAATTGCTCCATATGCTCTCGCAAGGGCTCATTACTATGGTTTTTGCCCAGAGCACGGCTAAAATTGCTGACCCCTGAACAAAACATCAGCACTTATCTTTTTAATAAGCATGTGATCAAGCATCAGTTTTGTGCGGTCTGTGGCATTCATCCGTTTGGCGAAGGGACCGATCCTAAAGGAAATACAATTGCAGCAATCAATATCCGCTGCCTAGAGGGAATAGACTTAGGGACTATTCCCGTGCAGCACTTCGATGGACGATCACACTAAGAAAATTAGCGCGCCAAAAAGCGTGTCATGTCTTCGATGCCTTTTAATGTCATCGGAAACATTTTATCTTCAAAGGTCTGCTTAATGGCAGCGACAGTTTGTGTGTAGTGCCAATAGTTGTCATCTTCAGGATTGAGCCAAGCCGTTTTGCTGAAATGTTGGCGCATGCGCTGTAACCAAGTGATGCCTGCTTCGCTATTGGTATACTCTACCGAGCCACCCTCACTCATTAACTCATAGGGTGCCATACTGGCATCGCCGACAAAAATCACACGGTAATCTTTGCCATAAGTCCTTAGCAACTCCCACGTCTCCATACGACTCGTCGATCGTCGCACATTATCTTTCCAGACATAATCATATAAACAGTTATGAAAATAGAAAAACTCTAAAGTTTTAAATTCGGATTTTGCGGCGCTAAATAACTTCTCGCATTGCTCAATATAGGCGTCCATCGACCCGCCTATATCAAATAACATCAGGACTTTGACACGGTTGCGACGCTCAGGAACCAATTGAATATCGAGCATTCCTTGGCGTGCAGTGGCGTCAATGGTGCCACGAATATCTAGCTCTTCTGCGGCACCTTGCCGTGCAAAACGCCGCAAGCGACGTAAGGCAATCTGCATCTGCCGCGTACCCAAAATTTGCTGATCATCCAAGTTTTGGTACTGCCGCTGCTCCCAAACCTTTACTGCTGATTTCTTACGTGAAGGACCACCAATACGCACACCTTCTGGATGGTCACCGAAGGCACCGAATGGCGATGTGCCACCCGTACCGACCATCTTATTGCCCCCTTGATGTTTCTTGTGCTGCTCACGCAGGCGCTCTTCAAGTTTTTTCATGAGCTCTTCTAAAGAGCCCGCTTTTTCAAGCTCAGCACGTTGTTCGGGGGTAAGGTTTTTTTCAAGCAGCTCTAGGTCAAGCCACTCTTTGGGGATATTGGCTAAATTGCCAAGCACACTCTCGATATCGTATGAATCTATGCCGTCAAAATAGGCCTTCATGGCACGATCAAACTTATCAAAATGCCGTTCGTCTTTGACCATACACAAGCGAATCAAGCGATATAATTCTTCTCGATCAGCAAATACTACCCCTGCTTGCAGAGCTGCATTTAAGTCCAGCAATTCTGTCGTACTGACAGGCACGCCATATTTCTTGAGGGTAAAGAATAAATTGACAAACATGGAGATGAATCCTTGAAACTCCCTTTGTCAAAGGGGAACATGATAGTAGTTAAGACAACAACGCCGATTCACCAAGAGTCCCTCTAAACAAAAGAGGGACTGGTGTGATCTTGCTTAACGGCGGGTCATAAAAGCCAATCGCTCAAGCAAACGAACATCTTGTTCATTTTTAATGAGTGCGCCATGCAGCGGTGGAATTGCAGTTTTGGGATCGCGATTCCGCAAAACGTCTTCAGGTAAATCGTCAGCCATTAAGAGCGTCAACCAATCGATTAACTCACTGGTCGAAGGTGGCTTCTTCAAGCCAGCAACTTGACGCAGTTTAAAGAAAATCTGTAACGCTTCACTGACGAGTGTTTCACGAATTTCAGGAAAGTGGACGTCAATAATTTGACGCATGGTTTTTTCATCTGGAAAATCAATATAATGAAAGAAACAACGGCGTAAGAATGCATCAGGCAATTCTTTTTCGTTATTTGAGGTAATGATAACCACTGGGCGGTTAATTGCATGGATGGTTTCGCCCGTTTCATAGACATAAAACGACATACGATCCAATTCATGCAAGAGGTCATTTGGGAATTCAATGTCCGCCTTGTCAATTTCGTCAATCAATAAAACAACGCGTTCGGGCGCAGTAAATGCTTCCCAAAGCTTTCCTGGCTTGATGTAGTTTGCAATATCATAGACTTTATCATCTCCCAACTGACTATCACGCAGACGAGATACGGCATCATACTCATACAAGCCTTGCTGTGCTTTCGTTGTGGATTTGATATTCCAAGTGATCAGTTTCATGCCTAAGCTTGTCGAGACTTGTTCAGCAAGTAACGTTTTACCGGTACCGGGTTCACCTTTGATCAGTAAAGGCTTTTGTAGCATACGTGCAGCGTTTACGGCTTGCTTCAATGCTTCAGTTGCAATATAGCTGGATGTACTTTCAAAGGATTGATGCTGTGCATCATGAAACTGACTTAGCTGTGTCATAAAAATATTCCGTTTTACTCAATGCGTGAATACAACGTGGTCTAGACTCACCACGAGGAAATCAATATAGCAATTAAACTTCTGAGCGCTGCATCCGCAAACGCTGAACTAGAAAACCAATCAAGAAACCCAATCCTAGAACCAATAGCATGGGCAATAGACTAGCCAGAATCAGTTCTCGACTATTGCTAATCACACCAAAAATCAAACCAATTACTGCAGGGGCAATCTGACCGTTCGGCCCTTCGGTGACAGTTGGTGATAACAACAATGCAAACAATATCATCCAACTCATGCCTGCAATCGGGCGCGGTAGAGGTCGCACGACTTTATGCCACAACCACAATGCCAAGACACTACCCACCAAGTAAACGGTGACCGCTAACCAATATTCTGCGTTGCTATTCATCGTGTATTGCTCGTTAATTGCTTAAGCCTAAGTTTTATAATACTACGCCCCGCGCAAGCCTTCAGGCGCGACTGCAGTTGGTGAAATGAGTCCTTCAGGTGGCAGTTGTAAATAATAACCCTGACGTGTCATTGATTCGATGACATCAAGAACGGGTACACGCGCAAGCTTACGCTCTGGCGTTAATTCTAAACGCATCACAAAGGTCGGGCGGCCAAAGGCACGTTTCAACGAATCAGAAACTTGAGCAAATGGATCATCTGTAGGTTCAATACGTGGCTCAATGAGCGCATCAGCAGCATCTATAGGAATGTATAAGTACATTCCTTCACGCGTACTGGCTCTATAAATATCACAATGCATGGCAATATCGGTCTATCTTGGAGTATAAAGGGCTAAGAATACACTAACAACGCAACGACGAGGTTGACTGTTCAGTTTAGAAATCGTGTTTTAAACGCAATATGCTGCACCCGACTGATTGAGATCAGTCAATCGGTGCCATTTCAACCGCAATGATTTCTTGTTGTTGATGCAGTAAATCTAAAATAGGACGCGTGAGCACTTCATAGCGCCACCCCAATAAATGATTAGGAAGATCCGCTTCATTACCATTTTTAGCGATATGACTAAACAATGTTGAAAGCCATTTTTTGCGCAGAAGAACATCGACGGGTACTTGAGTTTCAACACTAACTTGTGCGGTGAATGCATTAATTTGATCGATTAAATCTGTATCTTTTTGGCGATATGCACGGTGAATTCGTGTTGGCCACAACGACTCATCTGGTAAAAATCGAATCAGATCCAAAATTGTTTTACCATGCTCACGAATGATATTTGGCTTCATGTCTTTAATCTTGCCAAACAAAAACATACTGGTTGGCTGCTGATCAACCAAATCCAATAAGGTACTATTTTTGAGAATAAAACTTCGCGGCTGATTGGTCGCACGGGCGATTTGCTCGCGCCAGACGCAAAGTTGTTGCAACTGCGCTAACTGACGACGATTATGTCTGAAAGTGCCAACATCCAAATAAATTTGTGAAAGCTCGGTATCGGTTGCAACATCACGCGCATAATTCACACAGTCTTCGATTGCGGCATCGAGAAGACCACGCTGGCTTAAGTCAGATTGAATTTGTTTGGCAAGAGCCGATAGGTGGATCACATCATTGGCAGCATATTGAAGCTGTTCAGGCCGTAAAGGGCGTGCCAACCAATCTGAGCGAGTTTCACCCTTGTCTACATGGATACCCAAGATTTGCTGTAAAGCTTGCTGATAGCCTAGTTGCAGGCCGAATCCGAGAAAGGATAATCCAACCTGAGTATCAAAAATATTATCCAAAGGTTTTTGGTTGGCATAATGATGAATGAGGTCTAGATCTTCGCCACACGCATGAAAAATATTCTGACGAGCATTAAAGACCAGTAACCATAAATCGGTTAGATCAAGGCTCTGCCCATCGAGTAAATAAATTTTTTCATTGACATTGATTTGCAATAAGCCCAAGTATGGCCATAGCGTATTCGTTTTAATAAACTCTGTATCGAGCGCATACGTATCCGTATGTGCCATCTGAGTATATAGCTCACCCAACTGACTCTGTTCAGTCAAATATTCAAACATAGCGTCTACCCAAAATGGCTACTGACTACAGAAAACTTCAATCACAGACGTAAAAATTTTATCACGTCCAATTTAATTAAAACATTATAATACAAATATTTAATAACATAACACTCATAACAGTTTTATATATTACCGTACAGTTAAACGATATTGTAAAGCTTGGCTTAGAGTGTGGCTATCCACATACTCAAGCTCTCCCCCTTGCGGAACACCTTGTGCAATCCGTGTAATTTTCAGAGGAAGTTTACGTCCTCCCTCAGAGTTGGACTCGTGCTGACTCAAGGATTGCCATGCAGCCTGCAAATAGTGCGCCGTAGCCTGCCCTTCAACCGTCGCGTTGGTCGCTAGAATCAACTCTTCTATAGGCTCAACTTTTAAACGTGACATCAGTAACGGAATACCAATTTCATCTGGACCAATCCCATCCAGCGGAGACAAATGCCCACCTAGAACAAAATAACGCCCGCGAAACCCCCCACTCTGCTCAATCGCTGCAACGTCTGCTGCCGACTCAACGACACATAGCACCGTTTGATCGCGCTGAGTTGATGCGCAAATATCACAGATATCCGATTCTGCTAAAGATCGACAAACAGTGCAGTGCTGAATATGAAGGACTGCATCATTCAGCGCATGTGCCAATGCTTGCGCGCCGGTACGATTTCTTGCAAGTAACTGCAATGCTATGCGTTGGGCAGATTTTGGCCCAACGCCAGGTAAAATCCGCAATCGCTGCACAAGCTCTTCAAACTTTGGACTAAACATATAAACGTTTTAACTACTCTGGATGAGATGCTTAAAATTAACCGAACATACCGCCCAAGCCTGGTGGTAAACCTGTGCCAGCCGTGGTTGCATTTAGTTTAGCTTCTGAAATCGCCTCGGCTTGACGTACCGCATCATTCACTGCAGCCGCGATCAAATCTTCGATCAAATCCGCATCATCTTTAAGTAGCTCAGGATCAATTTGAATTCGTTTAACGACAAAACGTGCTGTCATGGTCACTTTAACGAGACCACCACCCGACTCAGCATGTACTTCAGTTAGCGCCAATTCTTCTTTGGTTTTTTCAACCTTGGCTTCCATATCCTTTTGCATTTTCTGCGCTTGTTGCATTAACATATTGATGTTCATTGATATCTCCATTAAGAGGCTTGCTCAAAAAGATTGCCTCTGACTCTAAAAAATACGACATAATCATGTAGAGATTATATCTGTTCTAAACCTTATGATGATAAGAAAGCGCCAGACAAAATCAAAAACATTTTTTGGGACCTATACCCTACTTAAGAGTAATGACAAGTTATCAATAAAAAAACTTCCTTAAAAGGAAGTCTTTTTGCTTGACTAAATCGTGCTTTATTTACTCGCTTGTTGGTCAATCCATGTTTTAAATTGCTTCCGCTGCTCAGTTGTCGCCTGATCCCATAACGTTTGCAAACGATCTAATGTCGTAGTTGGATTTGTACCTGAATTTGTTGTTAGATTACTGACACCTTGCATCACACTTGCGATCACCGAGGTGCTTTGCATCTTTAAACCTTTTTGTGATGCGACCACTTGACCGTTTGCAGCCTTAATAATCAATGTCGGCTGTTTAGCAAATGCTAATGCTTCTTCGTGAGTATCAGGCTCGGGCTGCCAGCCTAAGGTATAAACTTGCTGATCCGCCAATACCGTTCTAATCGTCACCCCTTTAGAACGCACAATATCATGGTCATCGCCTTGAGGAAACAGGCGGTCATAGCGTGCAGTGATGGTGTGCTCACCTGCCGATAAACGCAAGGTTGAATGTTTAGTTGAAAAAAAACCAGTATTTCCTGTTTCTTGACCGTCGATGCCGAGCACAATCACATTTTCTGGCACTGAAATTTCAGCATCAGCCCAAGTTACTGAAGTAGAGACACAACCCATTACACCTAAGCTCAATGTAAACAGGTAGCTTGTCAGTGATTTACTTGAAAAACGCGAAGAAAATTGATTTAAAAACAACATAGATATACCTAAAAAGTTCCGAAATGCGAAGGGCTATGAATCATCACCATACTACCAGTAATGACCATAGCCCCCAAGCATTCGCAATAAATTGCAACAATAGTTCAACGACGAACCTAATCGCCTTATGCGCTGAAGCGACGGCGGATAAATACCAAAGAAATCATGCCAAATAGAGCACCTAATCCCAAGCTACCACCACCGGACTTCGGGATATCCGTCGTCGTTGCGGTATTGGTGATGGTAACCGTAGCTGTATTTGAAGGACTACGGTCTGAATCTAACACTTGATATGTGAAACTATCATTAAAAGGTGAAAAAAGATTGTTGTTGACATACGTCATAGTTCCACCATAACAAATCGTTTGTGAGGTATTGATATTGTTATCAGGACATTGGCCTTGAAACTCCGGAACAATCGTACCCTGTGTAGGTTGGGTTACAATGCGAATATTGAGGGGAACACTCTTGATGTTATCCGGTGTAGGAGGTTTCGTTGAATCAATCAGGGTTCTTTGAACATACCACCACGGTTGACCGGCCTTCGCATTAGGACTCATGCTGTATGGCCCATCTCCATTATCACTGTCGTTGTCTAACAGGTTGAGAGGAATACTCTTTGTCCCAAAGCTCAAGGTATATTTATCATCTTTAGCAATCGGTGCGATATTTGAAATTGTAAACTTTACCATCGCAATATCTTTCGGAGTCTTACCTGTTTTCTTATTGGTGGCGGTGTAATAGCACTTATCGGGTGTCCCACCCGGCGTAGTAGATCCATCTATCCGGCTTGCGATCAATTCTTTCATATCCGGATTCCATGTACAAAGGATATTAGGATCTTGATCGGCTGGGGTTACAATGTTGATCGTATATAGATCTGGATCACTCAGAAGTCCTAGCGTACTGCTATTGGCGCCGCTCAAAGTTTCTTCACCACTATCATTTGCAGTCACTGCCATTACAGCTTCACGATAGCGGAAAGTGTTTTTATAGGCAGCAAGATATGCATTTAATTGGTCTGTTGATTTCTTGATTTCTGCGGGAGTTAAGCCATTGGTATTGACCGTGGTATTTATAAAACTGTCATATGAATTATTTGTGCCATTCAGGTCATCATTGACTGTCAGTATAGAAAGTTCCAAAGCGCCGATGTCACATGGGATATTTGCTGACTGTGTTTGAGCATCATATTTCACGCCAGTACCACGCTTTAAGCCCCGCTCATCGGCACTTTGGCAAATGCTTACAACCGCACCTTTATTATTAATTGCACTATCTTTAATGGGTAAATAACCCAACAAATCTGATCCCGCATAGTAGCCTAAAGGACTTAAAAAATCGGCAAGCGTTTTCGTGCTTGCAATATATACGTTATTCTCTTCTTTAGCAGTAGACGCAATTTTGCCATCTATTTCCGTCTGTGTTGCACCCGTGAAACGTAATAACTGACACTTATTGGTTTTGGTCGCTTCTCGAGTCCCAGTGAGTAAATTAAATGTCACTGCAGAAACATCAACGGCACTCGCTGATCCCAAATATTGACAATCAAGCCCATTATTGAATGCCAAAATATTATTGGTGAGTACTAGTCCACTCGCAAAGCTATAGGCTAAGGCGGCAGGGCTGGTATTTTCAGTCAGCGTAGTACTGACTAGGGTTAATTTACTCTCGGGCGAAAGTCGAATATTTTTCTCTCCGACCATGCGCAATACCGCTGATGATGAAGCGTTTGATGTGGTATTTTGTGCAATTGTAGATGCCGTGATATTGACAGTCGCCATACCACATAAATCAATAATATTGGCGCTCGTGCTTGATCCATTCCGCGTCACACTAATCTGATTTAAAGTTAACGTACGGATTGCATAGCCCAAATTGTCCATACAACTCATCGCGATGACTGCTCCTTGTGGAGCAATATTGTCGCTAAAAGTAGAAGAACTTGCACTCACGGTCGCTTGTACACCCGATAAGTAAATGGCTCCGCCCTGCTCTGTAGCCCGAGCACCACTGATTTGCACGCGCGATAAGTTTACCGAACCACCAGCGAGTATTGACCCACCTAAATTCGCATTACCGCCTTGCAACTTTAAATTGTATAGATTAAGTGGACTAGCGCTGGTAACGGTATTAAATATTCGTTGACCATTCGACGCTTGTATAGTCGTCGTAATCGGCAAACGTTTCGGCAAACTACCCGAAATCGTATCAACCAGATAAGAATCAACAGCTGCGTCACCTAAGATATTCATCGCGCCAGAAACAACTAATTCACCTTGCGTTAAGGTATATGTTTTAGCATCGAGTTGAATATTATCTGTGATGTCTGCCTCACCTGCGGTACAGCCACCAAAGGCTTGCTTAAGAGAGCTCGATTTTATGGCTTCTCGTAGAGAGCACGTACTGGAGTTTTCGCCATTTTCATCACTTGTCGTATTCTG
>CAYJTU010000085.1:0-14837 GCA_964373105.1 uncultured Moraxellaceae bacterium
TCACTGCCCGATACCGCTTCCGCAAACTGCACGGCCACATCATCCAGCAGCGCGTTTAATGACGTCTGACCAACACGGTGTAAAATAGACTTCGTCACCCGACTCGCATTTGGTGCAGTGCGCCGAATCTGGACAACGACTTCATCAATTGCAGCACTTAAAGCTTCTGGGCTTGTAAAGAGCTCATGGACTAACCCGATACGATATGCCTCCGCCCCGCCGAAACGATTACCCAGTAACGCCAAACGCCGTGCCTGTGTCAATCCGATACGCTGCACGACAAATGGCGCAATCTGCGCAGGGATCACCCCAAGACCCGTCTCGGGTAAACCAAACTTGGCACTATCCAAACACAGCGCTACATCAGACACACAGGCTAGGCCAAAGCCACCGCCCAGCACGGCACCCTCGAGTACCGCGACAACAACCTGCGGTGCTTGATTGACCAGATCGATCAATGTACCAAAGCCACGGTTAAACAACACATAAGCAGCATTGGAGCCTTCTTGATTGGCCAATAAGCGCAGATTGGCCATATCTTTGATGTCGCCGCCCGCACAGAAATTTCCGCCTTCGCCGCGTAGGACCACACCGCGAATGGTTTCACTCTCAGCAAGGCTGGTGAACAGCGCAATCAGCTCGGTCACCATCAGTTGGCTCATCGCATTTCGAGCTTCGGGACGATTTAAGCGCACATGCAAAATCGGACCGTGTTGTTCAAGGATCAGGGTTTGTATTTCTGGCAGAGTCATCGTCTTTACTCACATCAATCTTGGTCAATAAAAGTCTAATCGTGCTGAAGTGATTATTTTTTCTTACTGTTTTTTCTTGCTGGGCAAGATATCCATCAGCTTGCAAATGATGCCCAGCATGATTTCGTCAGCACCACCACCAATCGAACCTAAACGACCATCGCGATAAAGTTGTGATGCGGGGTTATCCCACATAAAGCCCATGCCGCCCCAGTATTGCAGGCAGCTATCCGCCACTTCACGGGTTAAACGACCCGATTTCAGCTTCGCCATGGAAGCGAGCTTCGTGACGTTTTCACCAGCAATGTGCAGCTCACACGCTTGATACGTCAATGCACGTAAGGCTTCCACTTCACTTTGTAGCTCCGCCATACGGAAATGCACGACTTGGTTATCAATCAGGGGCTGACCAAAGGTGCTGCGCTGACGACAATACTCAATTGTTGCCTCTATGCAGCGCTCCATACCCCCAATCGAGTTTGCGGCAGCCCATAAACGCTCTTCTTGAAACTGCATCATCTGCATCATGAAACCCATGCCTTCAGCACCGACCAAATTGCTTTGCGGCACGCGGACATTGTCAAAGAACAATTGGCAGGTTTCCGTAGAGCGCATCCCCAATTTGTCCAATGGTTCGGAACGCGTAACGCCCGGCGTATTGGTCGGTACGATGATCATGGATTTGTTGCTATGGGGCTTGCCATCAGAAGTATTGGCCAATAGACACAAAAAGTCTGATTGCACGGAATTGGTGATCCACATCTTGGTGCCGTTGATGATGTAATCATCCCCGTCTTTCACCGCAGTAGTTTTAATCGCAGCAACATCAGAACCTGCATGCGGCTCAGATACAGCGATTGAAGCAATGTATTCACCCGCAATCGCTTTAGTTAGAAATTTCTCACGGAGCTCAGCACTACCAAAACGTGCCAACGCTGGGGTGGCCATATCGGTTTGCACACCGATCGCCAGCGGTACACCACCACAATTAATGCGACCCAACTCCTCTGCAACCACGAGGTTGTAGGAATAATCTAAACCTAAACCACCGTTTTCAACTGGTTTACAAATCCCCAGCAACCCCAGATCCGCTAGCTTTTTAAAGACGTCATGCATGGGAAAACGGCCCGCCGCCTCCCACTCTGCCACATGGGGATTAATTTCTTTTTCCACAAACTGTTTCGTAGCACGGCGTAAGGCTTCATGTTCTGCTGTAAATTTCATGACTCAATTCCCTTCATTCAAATATTCAAAAAATTGGCTCATCGACTTCCCGATGAGAAGAAGACTGCTATGCAACAAACTAGAACCTTGACGCCCCAAAACTGATGGGATTAAGCTGACGTTTTTCAGCCTCAAAAATCGTCTGCAATACGAAGATCAGGACATTGCGCGTATCACGCGGATTGATCAAGCCATCATCATGACCATGTGCCGTGTTGTAGAGTGCTGTGGTCTGCTCATCCAGCTTCGCTGCAGTGCTCTGCTCAATAAAATCGAGCATTTGTTCATTGGGTTCTTGCCCTGTTGAACGTTGTTTTTCCTCTGCAACGATCCGCATGACTTTACCGGCTTGTGCACCGCCCATGACCGCAGTCCGTGAACTGGGCCATGCAAACAAGAAATTCGGTGATAGGGCACGACCACACATCGCGTAGTTTCCAGCGCCGTAAGATCCACCGACGATCAATGAAATTTTAGGAACCGTGGCATTGGCGACGGCCTGGATGAGTTTTGAGCCGTGCTTGACGATCCCGTTTTGCTCGGCATCCGTCCCGACGATAAAGCCTGTGGTATTGTGTAAAAACAGCAAGGGACGCCGTGTCTGCTCGCAGAGGTGAATAAACTGTGCCGTCTTGGTCGCACCTTGGACGGTGATCGGGCCATTGTTGGTAATAATCCCTACCGTCATGCCGCCCATTTTTGCCCAACCACAGACCGTCATGGCATCAAACTCTTGCTTGAACTCCAGAAAGTCTGAATCATCGACGATATGAGCGATGACTTCTTTCATATCCAGCGGCTGTTTGATATCGGCAGGAATCAGCCCGTAGAGATTTTCTATCGGATAGCGCGGCTCAAGATATTGCGTGGGTGTTGATGCCGTTTGTTCTTTCCAGTTCAGCATTTCGACGATGTCACGCGCTTGACGGATACCATCGGCATCATTCTCGGCCAGATACTCTGCAGTTCCTGCGACCATGGCATGCATTTCAGCACCACCCAAGTCTTCGCCATTCGCCACTTCACCCGTTGCAGCCAGTAATAGTGGCGGACCGGCCAAAAACATCTGGGTACGCTTACGAATCACGATAATGTAATCAGACAGGCCCGGTTGATACGCACCGCCAGCCGTCGCATTGCCATGCACCACAGAGATTTGCGGAATCCCCATCGCTGAAAGACGCGCTTGATTGGCAAAAGTGCGCCCTGCATTGACAAAAATCTCGCCGCCGTAGTTCAAATTGGCGCCGCCACTTTCGGTTAAACAAATCACCGGAAGTTTATTTTCTCGAATGATTTCATGCAGACGCAGCGTCTTAATCATACCTGCTGGAGAGATCGTACCGCCCTTGATTGCGCTATTACTGGCCGTGACCATACAGCGCATGCCATTGACAAAACCAATCCCCGCAATGATACCGCCACCGGCATCCGAGCCATCTTTGTCGTCATACATGCCGTAACCCACCAGACCCAGCAGTTCGACAAAGGGCGTTCCCGCATCGAGTAATAGACGCACACGCTCATGCGGTAGAATCTGACCCCGTTTCTCAAACTTAGGCTTGGCAAGAAACGATTTATCAATCACTTTTTGCTGGATTGCGCGCATTGCCGCGATAGACTGCTCGACAAACTTACGATTTTCCGCAAATTGAGGACTGCTTGGATCCAGTGCTGTTTCAAGAATCGCCATTATCTTTTACTCTCTGTTCTCTTGATCTAGGTGACCGGTTTTGACTACTCTCAATACAGCATCAAGCATCTTTCAACACATCGGGAATGAATGCACGATGAAAGCCATTAAAGGGCGCGTTATTTTTGGCGTCTAGCAATGGATACATCGGTGTCCCGAGTGATGCAGCACCATCAATCCGAATGGTCACACCGCTGACAAATGCAGCAGCCTCAGAGAGTAAGAAACAAGTCACTGACGAGACTTCAGACTCTGTACCCATGCGCTTTAGCGGCACTTTTTCTGCCAGCATGGGGATCATGGCGCGGAATGCCCCTTGGTATGTATCCATACCCGAGGACATAATCCAACCAGGTGCAACGGCATTGACACGCACGCCCGACTTGGCCCACTCAATCGCAGCTGTCTTGGTCAGGTTATCAACACCCGCACGTGCTGCACCTGAGTGCCCCATACCCGGCATGCCGCCCCACATATCAGCAGTCATATTGACGATGCTCCCACCGTTTGCACTCATCCACTGGTTATAGACTTCGCGCATCATCAGAAACGTGCCATGCAAGTTGTTGCGAATCACCGAATCAAAGCCGTTGAATGAAATCGACTCCAGTGCAGCAGGGAACTGACCGCCAGCGTTATTAAACAAGCCATCGATACGACCAAATTCCGCAATCACGGCAGCAATCGTGGCTTTGACCTGTTCTTCTTGGCGGATGTCACAGACAAAACCTTTGACCTTACCGCCATCGCCGATAATTTCGGCACTGATAGCATCTAGCTTCTCAGGTTTACGGCCAGTGATAATCACTTGCGCGCCAAGTGCGGCAAGCTCATGTGCAGTACAGCGACCAATACCTGAACCGCCACCAGTGACGATAATCACTTTGCCTGCAAACGCATCTGATCGAAAGATTGAACCGTATGACATCGTTTTATTCCGTTCTATTTCAAATTAATTAAGGGGCTATCCGTTTTGAGCTTATTTCAACTGGCTTATTTCAATAGGCCTGCCGGAATCTGGACAGGGATTTCTAGTAGCTGCTGCGCCAATGCCTTGCCTTGCGGGTCAATGCGTAAACTCGCCATCCCGCCCCCGCCCAATGCATTTTCTAAAAAGAAATTCATTGCATTTAAACCTGGCAGTTCAAAGCGGCGGACACGGCTGCTTGGACCGTACTGATTTTTAAAATCAAGCACATGTGCCATATAGTCAGCCACCGTCTGCTCATTCACAGATGCTCTAATCCAGGGCAGATATTCAGGGCGGCGAGCCAGCACGCCGATATTTGAGGCATTGCCCTTATCGCCACTGCGTGCATGCGCCACTTTGATCAGCGGCACAGTGACTAGATTTGCAGTCGTTAGATCTGCCACATCACCCGCACTAATCGGTTCCAGTGGTTCATGTTTGACACCTGCTGGAATCGCAATCTCTTGGCGGACACCATCGATATCCAATTCAACCGTACAATGTGGTTTATCAATCAGGAAAGAAAAGAGTTTGACGACAGGAGATACTTTCGGACGCCCACCCATGATGCCGGCTAGACCTGGTGCCATGCCTGTCGAGGCTTGGGCAATCTCAGAAGCCAAGAACATACAGGCTTGTTGATAGGGATGACTGACCGCAATTTTGACCGCAACTTCACGACTGTCCGAACGACGACCATGAGGGCCATACGTGCTTTCCGTCCCGATGTACTCCACAGATTTCTCGGTAAAACCCATCACACCGCGCAGCGCCAAGACGCGCTCACATTTATCGAGGATAGCTTGTGAGACTTTTTCGGCTTTACGCTTGGCATCAATCCCCGCAATGACAAAGCTGACCAATACCCGATAGCCATCGGCATAAGTCGCACTGACTTTGTACTGTGTCGTGGGTGCACGACCCCGTGCTCCGCTTATCTGCACGCGGTTTTCACCGACTTGCTTAAGCTGCACATGACTAAAGTCAGCAATAACATCAGGCAAAATATACGATTGGGGATCATTGATCTCATAAACGATTTGCTCACCGATCGTACCTAAGTTGATCAAGCCACCCGTGCCTTCCGGTTTGCTGATCACAAATGACCCATCCGCAGAGACTTCGGCAATTGGAAAGCCCATATTGTCGTAGCCTGGCACGTCTTCCCAATCGGTATAGTTGCCGCCTGTACACTGCGCGCCGCATTCAATCACGTGGCCTGCAAGAGCTGCTTGCGCCAGATGATCATAGTCTTCTACACCCCAACCAAACTCATGCATAAGCGGACCGATCACCACAGCCGAATCCACCACACGACCAGTAATCACGATATCAGCGCCAGCTGCCAAAGCGTCGCGGATCGGCACTGCGCCTAAATAAGCATTGATACTGGTCATCTGCTCAGGCATGGCTTGGCCTGTAAACATCTCAGTTACACCCGAGGCTCGAAGAGTTTCTTGCTCACTCAGCAAATCATCACCCAGTACCACAGCGACTTTAAGATCCAGCCCGGCATCGCTAATCAGTTTCACCAGCGCATCACGACAAGACAAAGGATTGATGCCACCCGCATTGCTGACGACTTTTATTTTTTTCTTGGCGATCGACTTCAGCAGCGGTTCCATGACTCGGGTAACGAAGTCATGGGCATAGCCCAGTGTTGGGTCTTTCTGCTTGGCCCTAGCCATAATCGACATCGTAACTTCGGAGAGATAATCGAACACCAGATAATCAATCTGCGCCTGATGCACCAACTGAAATGCTGCCGTATTGGTATCCCCCCAGAATCCGGAGGCACAGCCAATGCGCACCACACGCCGTTGATCTGATGATTCAGTTTGAGAGTCTTGTTCAGGAGTAGCTCGAATATCATTCACGATGCAACTTTCCTTCTTTTGGCCTGTGGTGACTGGTTTTGGTTTACGATACGTTACCAAGCAAGCGCTTGGTTTGTAAAGCCAGATATGTAATAATTTTTATAAGCGGTGTACAAAATGTTAGAATTATTCAATAAATCGTCAAATTGAATCCTGTGATTCAAAGGCACTTTTTATTATTTTTTTGATCTTTAAAATTTTGTTTTTATTTGTTTTATAGTGATAAGCCTCTCTTAGCTTATGACCCGACATGATAGGTAACGATAACGTGAATGACCCAGCAGTCATGCAATTGCTTGAGCAGCTTCCTCTGATTGGGGGGATGGATGACAGCCCGCGTGGACGTGTGCTGCGTGCTGCGGCTTATCTCTTTCATGAACAAGGCTATGCGCGAACGACGGTACGGGAACTGGCACACATTGTCGGAATTCAATCGGGTAGTTTATTTCATCACTTCAAGACCAAAGATGACATCTTGTGCGCGGTGATGGAAGAAGCGATTATTTATAATTTAGCGCAAATGCAACACGCGATTGCGGTTGGTCAGACGGCAGCAGAGCGACTGAAAGGATTGATCCGAGCTGAGCTCGAATCGATTAACGGCAATACCAGCAATGCCATGGCCGTGCTCGTGTATGAGTGGAATGCGATTTCGCGCGCGCAGCAAGAACCCCTACTCGCTATGCGGCAAGAATACGAGACTCTCTGGCTCAACGTATTGGAAGATTTAAAACAGCAAGGACACGTCATACACGATACGTTTATCTGGCGACGCTTGATCAGCGGGTCAACGTTTGGCACGGCACTTTGGTATAAGCCAAACGGCAGAATCTCACTGGAAGAGCTGACAGATATTACGTTGGCGATGGCATTGGGTCATATGCAATAATCCAATGCAACACCAGCGCAACGCATTGATCATAAAATAGGTATAACGCCTAAGAGCGTTTACACGTTGCCGCATAATGCTCTGCACTGCGTAGTACGCGCAGCACATTCTCCCCCCAAATCAAGCGCAAATCTTTTTCACTGTACCCCACTGCCAATAAGCGTTCCGTGATCTTTGGCAGTTGAGATACATCTTCAAGTCCCGGCACACCGCCGCCGCCATCCCAATCTGCACCAATCCCGACATGTAGAGGGCCGACCAGTTTCAGGACATGCAGCAAATGCCGCATGAAGTCTTCAAAATCTGGCGTCGTAGCCGGTGGCACTTTTTGATTGAGTTCAGCATAGGTCGCGGCTAGCGTTTTGGCCTTCTCCGCAGTTAAAGTGCCAAAGACTCTAAAGTTTGAGAAAATTTGCTCTTGTACGGCATCACGTATCGGGTCTTTAACCACAGGTGCCAGATACGTCTTAAAGCTATTAATTTGAATCACACCACCCTTTGCCGCAAGCTTCACAATCCGTGCATCATCCAAGTTTCGAGGATGGTCATAGATGGCTTTACTTCCCGAATGTGATGCGATCATCGGCGTAGCAGACAATTCAAGCGCCTGATCAAACACGTCATCGGATGCATGTGACACATCAATCACCAATCCCTGACAATTCGCCTCGGTGACTAACTTCCTCCCTGCTGGACTCAGACCATGCCACTCAGGCTTATCTGTCGAGGAGTCCGCAAAGTCATTATTCTTGGTATGCACGAGTCCCAGCATACGCAAGCCTAAACGCTGGAACATCCCTAGGAGTGCGGGGTCATTGCTGAGTGGTGCGGCATTTTCCATGCTCAAGAACACCACGCTGCGCCCACTGGCCGCAATCTTAGCGGCATCGTCAGCACGCAATGCGAGGCCAAATTTCTCAGGATACCTCAGGGTCAGGTCTCGGATCCGTGCGGCTGTAGCCAGCCCATGCTCAGCAGCTAAAGCATTACCCTCCAACGTCCGCGGCCCTTGAGGGGTATAGATCGCCCAAAAGCCGCCTTTGAGCCCCCCTTCTTGCATCCGCTTTAAATCAATCTGTGAGAAATCAGACTCATAGGTATGCCGCGTCAGCACGTCCCAACCGGGACGGGCCAACTGCATCGCGGTATCCAGATGGGTGTCTAAAGTCAGCAGTCCCGCATGAATCTTTGCCGCTTTTAAAGTCAACTCAGGAGTTGAGGGAGAGACTGCTTGGGGCGCTGACAAATGGGTGAACAGTGGGCTTGGCCCAGATGAGTCCGATGGTGCAGCATAGGATAGCGATGACCACATTGCAGCCGTCACGATCACAAAGAGGCTGGTTAGTCGAAATAGACTGACATTCAAGCAACGCTTTACAGAGCTCATGATTAAAATCTCGCAGTGAGTGTCGCTTGCAGGGTGCGTGCAGGACCAGGTAGAAAAGTCGCTGGTGTATTGACCGTGGTATAGATCGTACCGAGATAGCGTTTATCAAATAGATTATCCACATTGAATCTTAGCTTGATATGACTCAGTGCGCCTATCTTAAAACTGTCATAACCCAAATCCAAATAAGCATTCACAACCGAAAACGAAGGAACCGATTCACTATTGGTCAAGTTGGTATAGCGCTGTCCTAAATAGCGTGCCGAGACATTCACCACAGCCCACGGATTGACCTCATAGGTTGCACCCAATTGCGCGATCCAGGTTGGACTATCGGGCATACGATTATCGGCAATGGTCAGGGTGGGCAAATTATCTTTTAACCGCGCAATGTTATAGCTCAAGTTACTGCTGAGCACGATACGATCATTCAGCAGCTCAGGCTTCCAGCGTCCTGTGAACTCAAGTCCATACGCATTCGTCGTGCCAATGTTCTGATACCACGTTTCGGTCGTTGTGCTGCCGGGCACGGGCGATGCATACGGCTGAATCCGATGATCAAATTGGGTGAAATAGCTGGCTAAAGAGAGATTATAGGTGGGTTGATTGATCCGATAACCCACTTCGAAATTTTGGGCGCTTTCAGCTTCGGGGGTAGGAACATTTGGACCGGACTGAGAAAAAACATCATCTGCGCTTCTGGGCAATGCCAAGGTCTTTGACCATGAACCAAACACTTGCGTCTGCGGCGTCAAACTATAAACGGCACCGATTTGCGGTAAGAAATGATCAACCCATGAGGCACTTAAACTGGGCTGACGCTGATTGATATAATCATTGGGGTTACGAAAGCCGTGAATGTCATAATCCAAATTCAGACTTTTAACGCCAAAATCAAGTTTCAAACGATCAGCAAGCAATGACCATGTATCTTTCAAGTTGAGTTGCAGCGTATCGCGCGTCGATTGATAGTCACGCTGAAAATGCACAGGTTGATTGAGCAGTGGCACACCCGCTGGGTTGCCACCCTCTAAGTTATAACGTGCCTGTGTACGATGATATTCGTCTCGCTCCAGCCATACGCCCGCTTCAATCTGATGGGCACCCGTCTTCCAAACAAACTCAGTTCGTCCACCAAATCGATCCCCTGAAATCGTCGATAAGCCATACTGTAAACCGAGCGGCGCATAGAGGCCTTGGATAATATTTTTTTCAGCGGCATAGTTTTTAAGCGAAGTGGCGTAAGCTTCTGGTGAGACGCCATAGCCTTCTTTATCTTCATAATACAAGGTCGTCACGTTTTTGATATTCGATGTCACATCAAACTGATCCGATAAGCCATAAAGCACGTCATGACGCTGATTGATCGCCTGCTGATAATATTGATTATAATTTGGATTACTATATTTTATATTGGGCACGGTTACCGGCAAACTAGGCACCTCCCCCAAATAACCAAAATCGCGCCCTGAACGACCAAAGGCATCATTCGCCTGACCTAAATACTGTGCATAGGTGACACTGGGTACATCATGATCATAGAAGTCGTTATAAACAACTTTAAAGCTCAGATCGTGTCCAGAGTCACTTTGAAAACGAATCTTCCCTTCAGCATGCTTGCGGTCAATTGTTCCCGCGCCGCGCCACAGATCCGAATTGATTTTCGAGAAGCTTGCGTAAGCGGATAATCCATCATACTCACCGGACTCCAGTTTCACAAAACTGCGTCTGAGATTGTCACTCCCGAGTGTTTCTGACAGCGTAGCCCCAGCTTTTTTGGCTGGATTGGTCGTGGTGTATTCAACGATGGGGCCTAAAGAAGCATAGCTCGGTTGTGAAACATCACCCGTGCCTGTTGATGCCACAACCCGCGCGGTATTTTCATTATCGACATAGCGAAAAATAGGGCTGCCGCCAAACTGATCACTGCGCCCAAGTGGAATACCATCGACCACAAAACCGATTTGCTGAAAATTAAAGGCCCGTACCGAAACCGAATTGCCGAATTCATAGAGTCCTAGCGCATCATTCGACTGCACATTAAAGCCGGGCAAGCTTTCCAGCATTTTCAACCCTGAAATCCCTGCTGGTGCAGAGAGTAATGCTTTTTGGGAAATCGCACTGGTGTTGTGATTTTGATTAAAGCCAATGGCCAAGCTGGCATCGGTGACTCGGCGTCCAACCACAACCACTGAATTGTGACTTTCTGGATTATCGCTGGTAGGATTTTGAGACTGCTGGTCACTGCCGCTGGTCTGGTCTGGTTTGGGGAGTGGATCAGCAGGACCCAGCTCTGCAGCTTGAGACTGTGCACTGAACAACGCACTGACAACCATTAGCCATAAATAATTCCGACGCTTGGATTTCAACTGCGGATGCGTAACCTGATAAACCCGTGACATTGACCCTACCCCAATAATGATCCGAATGTCTTGATCCTACAGTTACAAATAACATTAATAAAATACATTATGATTGTTAGTTTATATAAAAATAAAACATATTAAGGTTTAGCAAAACGCATGCCTTGCAAGTGCTGATGCTCAGCAGAGGGAGGGTGGATTTTTGATGGCTGTGCTCAAAATGAAAACGGCTAAAAACAGATCTGAAAAGTTTTATTATTGAGAGTTATAAATATTCAAATCAGGAACTAGAGAGCCCGTTGACAGATGGGCCCTCTTCAGCAAAAGATAAAACGCCTATCTGCTGGCAACTGCATCAATTTCGACGAGCCAACCCGGATTCACCAGCCCCACGACTTGCACGCGTGTTCGTGAAACGAGATGAGGTTGTTCGGCGCTGCCAAAAAACTCGGCATAGGCCGATGAGAAGCCCTCACTGTCCATGCGTCCGTTTAATGCAGGGTCACCCACCAAGAATACTTGCAGTTTCACCAAGTGTTCAAACGTTAACCCTAACAACGCCAAAGATTTTTGTAGCTCCTGAAAAACACCGATGGTTTGCTGGCGCGTATCGCCAAAAGCCTCAATGCTATCCAGTGCAGCGGATGGATTAATCACAGGCGGTGTATGGCCGCTTAAAAATATGATTTCTTGGGTAGCTGGCACACCAGTGGCCAATAAAAACGGCAGCGAACCGGAAGCCGCAATGACCTGATCACCCGCTTGCGGACCTTGCGCATGGCTTACAGCCTCTTGATTCGTCGGAAACGGATACCGTGTTAGACCTGAAGACGTACTCATCGTTCACCTCGTGATATTGGGACAGTCCAAAAAATATTAGCGCCGTGCGGGAAGCAAGCTCCAAAACCACACGACTAAAGCCAGAGCACTTAATCCTGCACCCACCCAAACGACCCCATTCCAGCCCGCATACTGATAGGCATTGGCAGAAAGCACAGACCCCAGTGCCCCACCAATAAAATAAGACGTCATATAACCTGAATTTAAGCGACTACGCGCTTCAGGGCGCTTGTTAAACAATGCATTTAAGTTGCTGACATGAATCGCCTGCACCGCAAGATCGAGTAGCAAAATACCCACGATCAAGGCAATGACGGAAGTCGGTGCAAAAATCATCGCAGCCCAAGACAACAGTAAAGTCACCAGACCAAATGTCGTCACACGACCACCCAGTCCACGATCAGCCAAACGACCCGCGCCTGATGCCGCCAATGCGCCAATCGCACCGATCAAGCCAAACAGTCCTATCGTACCGTCTGAATAATGAAATGGCGCCTGAGCAAGTAAAAACGCCATCGACGTCCACAGCACGCTAAAGACCGCAAAGATCAAGCCACCAATCAACGCACGAATGCGCAGGACGCGCTCCTCCAAAAATAAACGCAGTACCGACACAATCAATTGCGGATAAGGCAATGACGAGGTCTTACGATAGGTCGGTAATGCACGATAGAGCACAAAAGCCAAGATCGTCATCGCGACCGCAGCAACTGCGTAAACCACACGCCAACTGCCTAAAGATGACAGCAATCCCGAAGCCGTACGGGCCAGTAATAGGCCCATAAGCAAACCGCTCATCACGGTACCGACCACTTTGCCGCGCTCATCATCTGCGGCAAGCGTCGCCGCAAACGGCAGTAGGATTTGTGCCACCACGGTAAACAAAGCGGTTAAACCCGTTGCGATAAGTAATAGCGTAAAACTAGGCGCAATCGCGGTGAGTGCCAGACCCACGGCTGCCAACAGAGTCATGATGACGATTAAACGTCGATGCTCAAAGCGATCGCCGAGCGGTACCAATAACAACAACCCGACCGCATAGCCAATTTGCGCAGTCGTGACGATACTGCCCGCTTGGCTACTGGTAAGATGAAACTCAAGTGCTAAGGTATGTAGCAGGGGTTGGGCATAATACAAACTGGCGACCGATATCCCTGTCGCGATGGACATCAGCAGCACCAAGGCGGGCGACATATGTTGAGTTTGAGCAGAACTAATAGTTGGTGAGGATTGCGAAGCAGTCATGACGGCGTCTATCAAAAAAGAGACAGTCTCATTATCGCGCTTTTTAAGCGTAAATGACCAATTGAATTTGCCACTCGGCTTCATTGGCAAAATGAATAAAGTGATCAAAACATAGAATAAAATGATTGATAATTAATTATTTAAAACAATTACGCACAATTTCTGAGACAAAGAATATCGTTAAAAATATTTGACCAAATGTTCAAATATTAGCACTTCGCTCATTTGTCCGCGAGGAGTTGCACTAAACCAGAGATTAGCGACAAGAATAGACTCAATTCACGCGAATCTGCCCGAATCCCTTGTCCTACCTAGCCGCATACGGCATAATCTTGCCCTTTATAGAATTTGTTGGACATCTCGCACCATGATGCGCACTCATTACTGCGGCTCACTTACCGAAGCCCTTTTAGAACAAACAGTTACCCTTTGTGGTTGGGTACATCGTCGTCGCGACCACGGTGGCGTGATTTTCCTTGATATGCGCGACCGTGATGGCCTCGTACAAGTCGTGATCGACCCGGATACTCCAGAAGCATTTGCAACTGCTGATCGCGTCCGCAGTGAATATGTGCTGAAGATCACAGGCCGTGTGCGTGCACGCTATGCAGGTACTGAAAACGCCAACATGATCAGCGGTCAGATCGAAGTACTCGCGAAAGAAATCGAAGTACTCGCGACTTCTGAAACACCGCCGTTTCCACTTAACGATGACTTTACCAACGTATCAGAAGAAAACCGTCTGAAGTATCGTTATCTCGACATGCGCCGTCCTGAAATGCTGGAACGCATGCGTTTTCGCTCGAAAGTGACCAGTCAAATCCGTAACTATCTGGATGAGAACGGCTTCCTCGATGTCGAGACGCCAATTCTGACCCGTGCAACGCCAGAAGGCGCACGTGACTATCTGGTGCCTTCACGAACCCAACCAGGTAGCTTCTTTGCACTACCACAATCTCCGCAATTGTTTAAACAATTGCTGATGGTTTCTGGTTTCGACCGTTATTACCAAATTGCCAAATGTTTCCGCGACGAAGATCTACGCGCGGATCGTCAGCCTGAATTCACCCAAATCGACGTTGAGACGTCGTTTATGGATGATGAAGACATCATGACCATGATGGAAGGCATGATCGTCAAGCTGTTTGATAACCTCATGGGTGTGAAATTCGATAAATTTCCGCGTATGACTTATGCAGAAGCAATGCGTCGTTTTGCATCGGACAAGCCTGACCTACGTATTCCGCTTGAATTGGTCGACGTAGCTGACCTGTTGCAAGACATCGAATTCAAAGTGTTTGCAGCGCCTGCGAAAGACCCTAAAGGTCGCGTTGTAGCACTGCGTGTACCCAATGCCGGTGACTTGTCACGTGGCAAGATCGATGACTACACCAAATTTGTCGGCATCTACGGTGCAAAAGGTTTGGCGTATATCAAGATCAACGACATCACCAAAATCAACAATGGTTTGGATGGCAAAGAAACTGGTCTGCAATCGCCTATCGTCAAGTTCTTCCCAGATGCGGCACTGCAAACCATCATCGAACGGACTGGCGCACACAACGGCGACTTAATTTTCTTTGGTGCGGACAAAGCC
>CAYJTU010000086.1:0-14726 GCA_964373105.1 uncultured Moraxellaceae bacterium
GCGCTATATCGCGATCAAGCTGTAGTACATCTGACTTTGAGTCTTCAAGATTACTTGGGGATGGTAAGGCTTCATCTGCAAACACAGGATTACACGCAGCGTGTAAAACAAGTGCAACAACTAAGGCTCCATGCCGTTGTAAACCTGAAAAAGCCATCCTTGAACGCGCCATACTTAAAAACCAATGCGATAGGCGAGACTTGAGAGGCTGAATCATGTCATCTACAATTTTATTATTCCTACTGTGGATTAGGACACAAAAAGCGGGGTGAAGTCAAAGCCTTAAACAGAGAATATTTTATTTTAGTGCTATTGATTTTAATGACAAAATCAAAATCACAATGCAGATCATAGATATAGCTTTACATTTTAGTGATACACATCACACTTAGATCACCACACCTCATACATCAGACCACATGCGCAGCAAATTATGATAAACACCCGTCAATTGAACCAATGAAGGATGCTCTGGCGCTGCAAGGGTTAGATGCTGAATAGACTGATCTAAATCAAATAAAACCGTGCGCTGTGCATCATCTCGGACCAAACTTTGAATCCAGAAAAATGAGGCGATACGTGCGCCTTGGGTCACTGGATTGACCTTGTGCAAACTCGTCGAAGGGTAAAGAATCAAATGTCCCGCAGGCAATTTGACCCGCTTTGCACCAAAAGTATCCTCAATCAGCAACTCACCGCCTTCGTACTCATCAGGGTCACTTAAAAATAATGTAGCGGAGAGATCGGTGCGCACCCGATCAATAACAGGCCCTAAACCCTGCGCGCGCACATCACGAATGGCGTTATCGACATGCAAACCAAAATGCCCACCACCCTGATAACAATTAAACAGCGGTGGAAATACTTTAAGCGGTAGTGCCGCAGCAATGAATAAAGGGTGTTGCTGGAGTGCCTTGAGAATGACCGCCGACCACTCGACCGCTATCGGATTATCTTCAGTCAGTTGAAGATTATGTTTAGCCTTTCCAGACTGATATCCAGCCGTGATTTTCCCATCAGCCCATTCAGTTTGAGTCAATGCTGCGCGACAAGCCTTGATCTGCTCTAAGCTCAATACATCGGGAATTTGTAGCAACATCGGTAGATTACTCAAAAAAGTTTCAACAATCATTTGACCATAAAATAACCCCACTTAAAAGTGGGGCTAAGATCACCATAGCGAATCTAAACGATCAATTAGAAATGATAGTTCACGTTGAGGACTGCAGAGCGTCCATCACCCGGTGTCGCCCATCCATTGTTACGGATGCGGGTGTAATACTCTTCATCTAAGATATTCTTGACGTTAAGTTGCACACTGAGGTGACGGTCATACTTATAAGTGACTGACGCATTATGAACGATATAACCTTCAGATTTCGCTAATGGAATCGTGGTACGGCCAGTATATACGCCTGTCGAGCCCACCTGAATACCGCCATGCTGTGTCAGGTACATCGAACCTTGATAAGTCGCACCATAGCCCACCTGCCATTGACGATCGATGTCATAGGTCGTCCACAGGCTGGCTGCAATTTCAGGAACCTGAGTCAGTTGATCACCCTTAGTCCAATCTTGTACGGTACCATTTGCACCACCAGCCGCACTAAATGCAGAAGCACCGCGTAATACTTTTGATGTTTGCCCTGTTAAATTGGCAAAAACAGACCAGTTACGCGTGATGAGACCCGCAGCACCCAGCTCTAGACCTTGCACACGACTACGTCCATCTAGTACTTGGAAGCCGTTTGGGTTCAACGGATTACCTGGATCAGAGACTTTATAGTTGGTGCGTTCAGTGCTGAATAACGCCGCTGTCAATGACAGTTTGTTGTTGACCACATCCCACTTGGTACCCAACTCATAAGTCACCGCTTTTTCTGGATCGGATGTACAGTTATTCGCGCCAGTTGTGCTGTTCGCAGTACAGTTTGCATTCACCGCGGTGATGGTTGGGTTCTCAGCATTGGCATAGGATGCGTAGATACTGATATTGGGTTGCGGCTTATAGACGATCCCTGCGTTATAGGACAGTAAGTCATCGCCATAATTCGTCACCGAATTTTGACCCGTCAACGAACCAATTTTTGAGTTATCAGGATTAGACTCATCTTTTTTGGTGGTCAGATCATCTTTCACAGGTACGGTATAGGTTTTTACACCGAAGGTGGTATTTTTGCCTTCAATGCGATCGTAACGTAGACCGAAACTGGCTTGCCACTCAGGACTAAACTTCAAGGTATCAAATAAATAGATAGCACGTGCATCCTGATCGGCTTCATTTTTGCCAGTTAAAGTACGATTCAACGGACCATAGTAAGTGTTATCCGGATCATAAACGTTCATCAACTGCACGCCGTTCTTGCCATACGACTGTGGGCCAGACAAATCCCAGCCATTCGCATTTTTAAAATCACGGCTACCATCAAAGTCATAGGTTTCATGCGAAATTGCAAAACCGGTCACAAGTGTATGACCAATTGAACCGGTATTGAACTTCCACGTCGCATCGGTTTGATTGGCGACGATCGTATTAGTCGTATCACGCACGTTGCCACGCGGGCCACTGGCTGCGTATTGGCCCGGTGCGAGCACTGGACCATCTTTGCTTACCACATAGTTCGGCGCAACTGTGGTTGATGGTGTTGCCGTATACGCCTTTGCACACGCAACATAGCCTGACACATTGCTGATGTCTTTACGGTTTGCGTCTAAACCTTGAGTCCAGCCCGCAGGAGACAAGCCATTGTTAAGACAAAATCCACCAGCACCCGCCTGCGGTGCACTGACATTCGACAACTGATCCACACGTGCACCGCGCAATATGCTGCGCAGCGATACGGCGTCATTGAATTCATGTTCAAAAATCGCGGTTAATGCGTCATTGGTGATGTGTTGCTCATCGATATTGCTATAGCCGTAATAGTTTTTGGTGCTAATCCCATCGACAGGTCGACCATTATAATAAGGGATTCCGTATTGCGGTGTATTGTCATCTTGCTGATGGAAATAGGCCAAGGTAAAGCGTGTCGGCGTCCCTAAGCCGAAGGTGATCGAAGGCGCAATACCCCAACGCTCTAATTGCTCAACATCACGTCCAGGTACATCGTTGCGATGCAGCATGAGGTTTACACGTGCAGCGGTCGTTTCATCTAATTTTTGGTTGGCATCTGCCGTGAAGCGATAGTAGCCGTCAGTCCCGATCCCGGTGCTGATATCCACAGAATTTTTCAGCTTCGGTGTCTTGCTGACGAGGTTGATAGTACCGCCGCTTGCGCCTGCGCCAGACTCTGCAGAGCTCGAACCTTTGACCACATCAATTTGTTCGATGTTAAATGGATCTGTACGTGAGAATTGCGCACTATCACGCATACCATCGACAGCAATGTTGTTTTCCCCGCTAAAGCCACGGATGTTAATTTTGTCACCAAAACCACCCCCGCCCTCGCCCGCACCAAAAGTGATGCCGGGTACAGTACTGAGAATTTCACGCAGCGAGAGTAAATTTTGATCTTCAATCGCGGTCTTATTAATCACGGTGATAGTTTTAGGCGTATCACGCAGTGGTTGAGTAAATTTGGTGGATTGAGCTTTGTCCGTCTGATAAACAGGCTTGTCTTTGGTCGCCTGAACTTTGATGGTCGCAAGAACAGACTCTGACTGCGAATTTTGTTGTTCTGCTGCGATGACCATGCCAGGCAAAGTGAATGCTAACATTGATGCAACGGTTGATGCTTTCTTATAGGTAAACGTTATACCGGGCTTACGGTCAGCGCGTAAAGTCATCCAATTATCCTCAAAACTAAAACTCTTAAAATAGGACGTCTTGCTTCTTGAAATTCGATCAAAAAGCAAACAACTTAATACAAAGTGCTACAAGACGTTACTAATAGTAACAGGAATAGTTCTCATTTTCAATCTAGGAATAATTATTATTAATTATTAGGAAGCTTGCTACGCCTATGATACAGCTTATTTTCGACCATAATAAAAGCCGCGCAATGTGCGCGGCTTTTATTGAATTGAATCAGCGATACAACTGGACCAAACTGTAAGAAATCGCAGCCTTAAGGCGTTTGGCTTTGAGTAAAGTCAAAGGCTTTGGTCAAATCACCCATCTTCACACCACCATTTTTGACCAGTGCATTATCTCGCTGTGCCAGACCCGGTAAGGTTTCCAAACCGAAGCGACGCGTGATGAAGCGTAAAATCGATGCTGTGTCATATTGGGTATGATCAATAAAGTTTTTCTTTGACCAAGGAGAGATCACGAGCGCTGGGATACGGGTTCCCGGACCCCACACATCGCCTTTAGGCACAGATTTATGATCCCAGAAACCACCGTTTTCATCATAGGTAATGACGATGGCCATGTTTTTCCACTGCGGGCTCTTCTGTAGTTGAGCAACAACATCAGCAATATGCTTATCACCATCAGCAATACTGGCATAACCCGCATGCTGATTTAAATTCCCTTGAGGTTTATAGAAAGATACTGCAGGTAAGGTCCCTGCCGCTGCGTCTTTTAGGAAGCTGGCATCAAAGTCCTTTAAATGCTGATTGCGATAGGCCAATGTTGTCGGCTGTGTAGGATCAAACTCGGTAAAATAGTTGAACGGTTGATGGTGTGGCTGGAACTGTGTTTTTCCAGCATAAATGACAGAACGCGTTGGATTCGGTCCATCCGCAGTTGCAGCATTCCATGCGCCAGCATACCATGCCCAAGTGACATTCTTTTTATCCAGTAAATCACCGATCGTAGTACTGGTTTGTGGATATGAAGTGCCTTTGTTAGCCAGATCTGCAGTCGCCGGATTTGCACCTGCCGCCGCAGTATTGCCACTCGGCTGGTAGGGTGGTTGCATGGTATTGATCCCATGATACTGATTGTCACCCGCATAATTGAGGGGCGTCAGCGCATTGTCATTAACAAACTTTGCAGGACCATCAATTGAAGATTTAGGTGAAGCGGCACTTTGAGTCAACACAGGGAGGAAATTTCCACTACTGTCCTTATTCAACACTGAAATAGAGTTTGAAGCCGAAGTCACTGCTGTACCCGTTGCAGGGTAGACAGGCGCGCACGCACAAATCAAATACTGATGATTGAGGAATGACCCACCGAATGCACCTTGAAAGAAATTATCGGCGAGAACGTATTGCTTCGCGAGCTGCCATAGCGCCATCTTGCTGCCATCATAATAACCCATCACCAAACCGCCTGAATCAGCATAGGCCGCGAACTTGTCGTTTTTACCACCATTGATTTGCATCTGGTTGTTATAGAAGCGATGATATAAGTCACGCGTAATGACACCTTGATCAACGACAGTACCCGTATTTTGAAAGCCTTTTGCCGCATCAATTTGGAAGGGCACATTGGCTTGAGTTGCGGTATTGCCTTCTGGGATCGTTATTGATTGTCCCGCCGCTGTTACGCCTCCCCAGACTTTAGGCAGTAACGAAAGCAAAGTTCCGGCATCGTCACGGTCTGTTTGTGGGAAATATCCACCGACAGCTGTCGGGTTTACACCAGGAATACCATCGGCACCCGGAAATAGTCCATAAAT
Organism: uncultured Moraxellaceae bacterium; assembly: GCA_964373105.1. Classification (GTDB taxonomy): domain Bacteria; phylum Pseudomonadota; class Gammaproteobacteria; order Pseudomonadales; family Moraxellaceae; genus Aquirhabdus. Next base: position 5,571 of record CAYJTU010000086.1, read on the forward strand.
ATTATCAAAGCCACGGTTTTCAGCGTAAATCACAACCACGTTTTTAATATTGGATTGTAAAGCTGTCGTGACTTGCGTGTCAGCAGGAATAGCATCATTGGCATCATCCTCGCCACCACAGGCGGTCAGCATAGATGAAGCTAAAAGGGCGATAGGCAGCAATCGAAAAACAGGATTCATAGGAGTATTCCATAGACTTAGCGAGCAGAATGAGGATGAGCGTAGCGATCGAGCAGATAAACGAAGTTCAAGGTTATGAACGAGGTTATTCTTTCCGCTTAACATGTCAAAATGGTGACAAAATCATTAATTTTGAAAAAATATGGACCAATAAGTCCAACATATCAGACTGAGAAAAAAACCTGAATAAATCTCCACAGCAATGATCACACCCGTCACATAACTGAAATAATCTTGAAATATTCTGCATGATTCAGCCGCTCTGATATCCCTCGTTATGCCGATCACCATCTCGCCATTGAAAACCATTTCTCTACTACTCATCCTCAGTCTGAGTCTGCTTGCTTGTCGTGAAAAACAAAGCCCTACGGATGCACCTGCACATACAGAAAGCGCCACGCATAGCGTCGAGAAAGTTGCTGTAAATAATCTCGACCAAGATGATGTCTACACCATGCAAATGAAGGTGAAACCTGACTTCAAAAAAATGCAGGCTCTGGGCCGTCTAATCTTTTTTGACCCGAGTCTTTCCGCTTCTGGAAAAATGTCGTGCGCGAGTTGTCACGATCCTCAGTCTGCCTATGGTTCGCCCAATCATCTCGCCACACAAATGGGCGGGGCGGATTTAAAGTTGATGGGAGCTCGCGCAGTCCCTTCGCTCCGCTATCAGCAAAATGTGCCACCGTTTACTGAGCATCATTTTGATGAAGATATTGATGAAAGCGTCGATCAAGGTGCTGTGGGCGGGCACGACTGGGATGGCCGGGCGGCCTCACTCCATGCACAGTCAGCCCTTCCCCTGCTCGCTAAAAATGAAATGGCTAATCCAAATCAAGCGGTCGTCGTCGCTAAATTAAGAAAGGCGCCGTATGCAGCGCAGTTCAAAGAGACGTTTGGTGCGAATGCATTAGATGATGACAGCAAAGCGTTCAAATGGACGACTTTGGCACTCGAGATGTTTCAACAGGATCCGCAAGAGTTTTATCCTTATAACAGTAAGTACGATGCTTTCTTACGAGGACAAACTAAGCTTAGTGCTCAAGAACAACGTGGGCTTGCTGCGTTTAACGATCCCGAAAAAGGCAATTGTGCATCTTGTCACGTCAGTCGGATCAGCAATACAGGTGTGTTCCCCGCATTTTCTGATTTTGGACTGATTGCAATCGGTGTGCCGCGCAATAATAAGCTAACCGTCAATCAGAATCCTGAGTATTATGATCTCGGGGCTTGTGGTCCTGAGCGCCAAGACCTCAAGGATAAGCCGCAATATTGTGGAGTCTTTCGCACCCCGAGTTTAAGAAATGTCGCACTGCGGAAAACATACTTTCATAATGGAAAGTTCAATAGTCTCGAACAAGTCATTCGATTCTACGTCACCCGCGATACCAATCCTGCCAAGTGGTATCCCAAGAATAAAGATGGCACCGTCAATAAATTCGATGATTTGCCCAAGCAATATCATGAAAACATCAATGTCGATGCGCCCTTTGATCGTAAGCTTGGTGATAAACCCGCACTCAATGATCAAGAAATTCGCGATATGGTGGTGTTTTTAAGGACGCTCAATGATGGCTATGTCGTCAAGGCCAAGTCGCCTAAATCATAGTCAATATGACTCGGTCATGGAGCCGTCAATAAAAAAGAGACGTTGAATCATATTCAACGTCTCTTTTTACTGCGTTCAAACATTAGTGACATCAATCACTGTTGTCAAAGCTTCTTTATCAAAACTTCACTGCCATGATTCAGTTTAAAACGATACCCGCAGGCCCGCTTTCAGGCTACGCCCTGCTTCGGGAGCAATATCACGCAGCACTGAACTGGCATAGCGGATGTTGGCATTGGTGATGTTATCGGCACGCACATAAGCCAACCACGTATGCTGGCTAAACTTGAATGGATACGATGCAATCATATTCAAACTGGTATAGCCATCCGTCGGTAAGTCGTTATCTGGTACTCGTTTTTGCGCCCAAGCATGAGTGACTTCAGCACGAGTGATGAGGTCACTGACATGGTAATCTATCCCAGCAGTCAGACGTAATGGCGAAATTCGGGCGATGGCCTGACCTGTGGTCCGATTTTCAGCATGGGTATAGTCGCCGCGTAAATCGACATTGACCTGTTGTGCATTAGCATCTGTTTGCCAGAGACGCGCTTTGCCTTCGATCTCAGCGCCATAAAACACGGCTGATACGCCAGTATAGACGGCCTCGGGCAGAGCCTCTTCGTCATTGCGATCAATAAAATCACCGGCATCGTTACGGAACTTACCAGTGCTGATCTCAGCGAGATAATTGCGAAAACGGGTGTAATAGACACTGGTATGCGCACGATACGGACCATCTTCAAACAGTAAACCTAAGTCGGTTGAAAAGGCTTTTTCTTTCTGTGCATCTTGATTGCCAACCAGATACTGACCAGTCGCCGCATGCGGACCATTGGCATAGAGCTCGTAGAACGTCGGGGTACGCTCGGTATAGCTGCCATTCGCGGTCACAGACCAGTTTTTATCGAGCTTATAAACTGCACCCAAAGATCCGCTTGCTGCGGTAAAATCACGATCTTCAGCACCAACAAAGCGTGGATTAGCACCACCCGCTGGCGTGAGTGACGTGTACTCTACTCGCCCACCCGCGCTCAGTGTAAGCGGCGCACTTACCGCCCAATTCTCGAGGAAAAATAACGCAGCGGACTTAGTCTCGGTCTCAGGCACCAGCGCTTCATCGCCGAGAGCAGAGAACTTGGTGTCTGAGAACTGTAATCCGACTACTCCATCGAGCGGACCCCATTTAGCATGGCGCGCTTCGATACGCCCTTCAAAGCCTTCATTTTTGAAGGTCGTGCCGACTTGACCATCTTCAATTTCTTTATGCTCGTAATCGGTATACGCCAAGTTTACTTTGACGTTGTTAATCGGTCCTTCAATATTTTTAATTTCAGATGCAAACGCAACTTTGGTTTGATCCATCTTCAGGCGTACGCCGTCTTCAGCAACTGAGCCATAGTTCGAGTCAAAACTGGACACCGATAAACCGGCATAGCCATCATTCCAGAAATATGATCCGCCCAGTGACCCGCCTTGTGCGCGGCCGTCGCTATTCGGCAGACGCTTTTCTGGCTGTGTCGCATCGGGATCATCGAGCGCACGCTGACGCGCCGAACGGGCAAAATCAGGGATACGCAGCTCACCGCTCTTTTCTGCAAAAGCATCCGCATGTAAGACAAAGTTCCCGAGTCCACCGTCTACAGTAAAAGCGCCTTTGCGATCATCGTTTGAACTGGCTAGGCTGGTTTCCGCAGAACCCTGTATCCCCTCGACAGGCTGATCAGGAATCCGATTATCAAAGGTATTTACCACACCACCGACCGCATTGCCCCCATACATCAACGCGGCAGGGCCTCGGACCACTTCGACTTTGCTGATGGTAAGCGTATTTTGCGGAATCGCGTGGTCATAAGACAAGGATGACGCATCGACGATACCAACACCGTTTTGCAGCAGGCGGATCCGATCACCATCCATTCCTCGAATAATCGGACGGGCGACCCAAGGACCGTAGCCTGTCGTCGATACCCCGGGCAGACCATTCAGCGTCTCGCCTAGAGTGCCCGCACGCCCGACCACCAGATCTCGGCCAGCAAGCACCGTCGAAGGTGAACTGGTCAATTTAGACTTAAGCGGATTTGCAGTAACGACGACCGTATCTAAGGTTGTTTCGTGGTTATCTTGACTATCTGGACTACCTATATAGGGAGCAGGACTTGGCGTATCAGCAGCACTTGCAACGATTGGAACCAATGCAAGCATGATGGCAAGCGAGAGTGGGTGAACTTTATAAGGCATGGGGAATATCTCTATATCTTTGCAAGAGGGAACGAAGAAGTAGGCAAACCTACAATATCAATAAAACCAGCGGACAGCATGAGACAAACAGAAAAGGACTTTCAGTTTTTTACTGAAGAAATGTTATACTATTACAATAAATACAGAACATCAATAGACCGTGTACACGATCTGCTCTTTTTTCATGGCCATTTCTTATCAATCCTGCGCGATGTTATATTGGCGCGTCTTCTTTATTTTTTTAGATCAATGAATATCGTCATGAATCATCACACCAAAGACGCCATGCGCGCAACAACGTTGTGTTTTTCTGGACTAGACCCCTCTGGTGGAGCGGGACTACAGGCAGATATTGAGGCGATTGGCGCGGCGGGTGGTCATGCAGCCATTGCATGCACAGCCTTGACGATTCAAGATAGTCAAAAAGTCTATGGATTTGAAACCGTAAATCCTACTCTCCTTGATGCACAGGCACGCCGTGTATTGGCAGACTTACCGATTAAAGCGATCAAGTCGGGAATGTTAGGCAGCACAGAAAACATTGCCATCTTGACGAAGATACTCCAAGAGAACCCGCACATTCCTTATGTCTTGGATCCTGTCCTGGTCGCCAATAGTGGGGGGAGTTTAGGCGACCCAGCAACACTGGTTACCGCCTTTCAAGCCCTCATTCCTCTAGCAACTTTGATCACACCGAATACCGTCGAACTCAGGGCACTGAGCCAAAAACAAAATATCGACGATGCCATTAAAGTTCTTTTTGAGTTAGGTGCCCAAGCGGTACTGGTCAAAGGGGCACATGAACATGAAGCACACCGTGTACGGCACTGGTTATATCTTCGCGGTGAAGACAATCAAGCTCGATGTGTCACACAGTCGGTTTGGCAGAGAATCGACGCAGAATTTCATGGCTCGGGCTGCACATTGGCAAGTAACATCGCTGGGCGACTCGCGCAAGGGCAACCGCTACAAGAAGCCGTGGCTCGAGCTGAACTGTGGCTACACCGCACCCTACTTAAAGCCGATGTGCCCCACCCTCAAGGTCAACGCATTCCGATGCGTTTTTAAAAGCGCTTTAGTTCGACAGTGTCTCAGAAGTCTCTTCAATCACTTCAAAACTATGGCTGATTTCAACGCCACCTTGGCTGAGCATTCGGCTCGCAGAGCAATATTTATCAGCAGACAAGTGAATGGCTTTATCCACTTGTTTGTCTTTGATGCCGCGTCCGACAACCGTAAAGTGTAAGTGAATCTTGGTGAACACCGCAGGAATCTCATCGGCGCGTTCTGCTTTGAGCGTACAGCGCACATCCGTGACCTCTTGACGGGCCTTTTTGAGGATCGTGACGATGTCAAAAGCAGCACATCCGCCCAATCCTAACAGAATTAATTCCATGGGTCGGGCACCTCGATTTTCACCACCATACGCTGGTGAACCGTCCATTGTGACCTGGTGCCCACTTTCCGACTTTGCATCGAATGCAACGCCGCCAACCCAATGAATACTTGCTTGCATGTTACATCCTTCTATGGTCTATAATACAAAAGCACTGATCATACATGAGCGCACTATGATTAAAATCATGACTCAAATATGATTTTGTGTGGAGCGATTATTGTGCAGCATTGATGCAAAAAACAGCTCAGAAATTGCGTCAAATCAGGAAATCAGTTTACGTTAAAAGACAGCGGGATGATACTTGAAGGCCGAACAAGGATGATGTTTTTAAGAGCTTCCCACGCCTTTTTTATAGGCGCAGGTTCCTGTATGTATTCCCGTTCTTGTTTTTTTAATTAACTGATATTAATCACAGAGGCGCGCTTACCTGCTCTCTCCAAATTTAGTGACTTTTCAATATGACCAACTTTCCAAGCACCACGAAAAAGCGTAATACCCCAGCCCTGCCAGCGGACTTATCGCCATCCTTGCATGCGCTGTTAAATCACATCCCAATTAAAACCTATGCCGCAAGGACCACGGTTGTCAACAAAGGGGATACCTCATCCTCAATGTTCTTTATTGTGAAGGGCTCGGTTGCCATCATCAGTCAAGAAACAGGCAAGCGCGATATCGTGCTGGCCTACCTCAATGAAGGTTCTTTCTTTGGCGAAATGGGTCTGTTTGAAAAACAACCGACTCGCACCGCACTCGTTCGTACACGTACGCGCTGTGACATCGTAGAAGTCAGTTATGACCAGTTCCTGTCATTCACCAAACTGTACCCAGAGTTGCTCTTCGATATTTGCTCTCAGCTTTCCATCCGTCTCAAACAAACAACTCGTAAAGTCACTGACTTGACGGTACTTGATGTGACCGGACGTATTGCACGTTGCTTACTGGATCTATCGACTCAGCCAGATGCGATTCCAAAAACCGAAGGTACGCAAATCCACATTACCCGTCAGGAGATTGGTAAATTAGTGGGATGCTCACGTGAAATGGTGGGCCGAGTGCTAAAGACACTGGAAGATCAACATACGATTAAAACCAATGGTAAGACGATTTTAATCTATAGAACCGAAAGCTAATCTATAGAACGAAAAAGCTGAAAAGCTAAAGAAACATAGATGCCGCTCGATCAACGAGCGGCTCTGTTCAATCTATACGATATCAAACATCAATCATTTACTCATCATTTGCAGATGAGGGTCCAATCTGCTTAGGCTTCTCGGTAGTCGGCTCTACGGTGCGCGCCTCGCCGTCAACAACTGTACCACGCTGACCAAAGCCTCCTGAAGAAAATGGACTATCTCCAAATGCGCTTTCACTAAATGGATTGCCTCCAAAAGCATTTCCACCAAAGCCCTGGCTTTGCATTTGTGCCATCATGGCTTGCTGACGACGTGCCAGTACCTGCGTTACCGTTTTTTGCACTAATCTCTGAATGGGCGGTAACAGTAATACTAACGCAAAGACATCGGATAATAGCCCTGGGATCACAAACAGCAATCCAGCTAATGCACGCGACAAAGCGACCGCTAAATCAGTACTGGGATTCAATTGAAAGTTTACTGCACCTTGTTGTCCACGGAGCTGCGGCATCACACTGGCCAAACTGGTACGCATCAGCGTCACACCAATAAAGAACGCTGCGATCGTCCACAAGAAAATCCACCAGCCGCTGACAAAGTGCGCAAGCCAAATCCATAAAAAAATCTCAATGGGCGGCAGGAGTAGCAACCACAAGAGGACTTTATTCATTCTCATATTCCTAAAATATTTAATCTCGTTCAAAACTCAAATAACGTCTCAAAACATCTCTTCCAGCACAGCCATGGAATGACTGATGATTAACAATCGGCACATACAGTGATGATTTACCCTGCTGCTTATGTCAATATATGGGCTAATTCTAAAATTTCACTAGGCAATGTGTATGTCATTGATTATCGGCATAGACCCAGGTTCCCGCCTTACCGGTTATGGCATCATCCACAAAGAAGGCAGCAAGCTGACTTTTATTGATGCAGGCACGATACGCACAGAAACACCAACCATGCCCGAACGCCTCAAACGCATTTTTGAAGGCATTACCAGTATAGTGGATTTCTATCAGCCGACCGAAGCCGCAATTGAACAAGTCTTTATGTCGAATAACCCAGACTCGGCCTTAAAGCTGGGGCAAGCCCGTGGGGCTGCGATGACTGCGGTCGTGGTCAAAAATCTTTCCGTGGCGGAATATACCGCCCGTCAAATCAAGCTCTCCGTTGTCGGCTACGGCGCGGCCGAAAAAGAACAAGTGCAGATGATGGTCATGCGCCTGCTCAACTTGAGCATCACCCCGCAAGCCGATGCGGCTGATGCGCTCGCAACTGCCATCTGTCATGCACATGCCTCAAGCAGTAACAACAAAATGCTCATGCTCCAAAGTACAGGCATGTCTCGAGGTCGTGGGCGCTGGCGTCTGCCAGGTTGATGAAGACACTCTTGAGGGTACTGAATAGATCTATGATGAAGGCCCTATCTTTCATTCGCTTAAGATCACACCGATGACACGCGCTAAGCCTCCCCTTAACCCTGCTTTACGCGATGATCCCATTGCGCTAAAAGCTTGGATACAGCACGAAGCTCGCGCTCTTGGTTTCGCCAATCTGGGCGTGACCTCACCCAATGTGAGTGATCAACTGCCCTTTTTAGAGCAGTTTCTGGCCGATGGCTTTGCCGGCGACATGCACTATCTGGCCGAAAATATCGAAAAGCGCGGTGATGCCAGCTTACTGCTCGAAGGCACAACCAGCGTGCTGTGTGTGCAAATGAACTATTTGGCCGAACCGCCCCCACATCGTTATGTCCCCGACGCCCCCAACCAAGCCATCGTCTCACGCTATGCCCAAGGCCGTGACTATCACAAGGTCGTACGTGGGCGCCTCAAACAACTTGCCTTGCGCATTGAGGCACAGATTGGCCCCTTTCAATGGCGACCCTTTGCCGACTCGGCACCGATCTTAGAAAAACCACTTGCTGAACGCAGTGGCTTAGGTTGGACGGGTAAACATACGCTTTTGATTAATAAAAAAGCCGGCTCTTTTTTCTTTCTGGGTGAGTTGTTGACGAATCTAGATTTACCCTTTGATAGCCCCGCGACAGCACACTGCGGTTCCTGTACAGCGTGTATCGACATATGCCCGACTCAAGCCATCGTCGCCCCCTATCGCTTGGATGCACGGCGCTGTATCGCTTATCTCACCATTGAATTTAAAGGTGTCATTCCAATTGATCTACGCCGTGGGATTGGCAACCGGGTCTTTGGTTGTGATGACTGCCAGTTGATTTGTCCGTGGAATAGCTTTGCTAAACTCTCAGCTGAAATTGACTTTCAAGCGCGTCACCAACTGGATCGTTTAAGCTTACTCGACTTATGGCAGTGGTCTGAGGAGGATTTCTTGTCGTTTACCGAAGGCAGTCCGCTGCGCCGTACCGGCTATACAAACCTCATGCGCAATGTGGCTATCGGTCTAGGTAATGCCCCGCCTGACCATGCCATTATTCACGCTCTACATGCACGGCTGGGCCTCATCGGCGAGATCGTCGATGAGCATATCCTTTGGGCCATAGATGAGCAGACTGAAAAAGCCAAACGTATTGATATAGCGCATTAATTAAATCATAAAAAAGAGTGCACTAGGCA
>CAYJTU010000087.1:0-14726 GCA_964373105.1 uncultured Moraxellaceae bacterium
AACAAGACGCACTGCCAAATACTGGCGTGACCAGCGAAGGTTTTTGGACTGGACGTGAACAAATTGTTGCTGATTTGACTCCAAAAAATAAAGCATTGCTTGCAAATCGCGATGAGCTACAAGCAAAAATTGATGCTTATTACCAAAATGGCGGTAAAGACAAGCCGTTCGCTGAATACAAACAATTCTTGCAGGACATTGGTTACTTGGTTCCCGTTGGCGCAGACTTCACGGTTAGCCCACAAAATATCGACTCTGAAATTGCAACGCTTGCTGGTCCTCAATTGGTTGTGCCAGTAAAGAATGCACGCTATGCATTGAACGCTGCGAACTCCCGTTGGGGCAGTTTGTATGATGCGTTATACGGCACCGATGCCATCCCATCTGACAATGGCGCAGAAAAAGGCAAAGGCTATAATCCAGTTCGTGGCAACTTGGTCATTGCGTTTGCCCGTAATTTCTTGGACAAAGCTGCTGCACTCGCAACTGGTAGCCATGTTGATGCTGTGAAATACAGTTTGGTTGATGGCGCTCTGCAAGTAACCTTGAAAGACGGTTCAACCACTGCACTGAAAGATCCGGCGAAATATGTAGGTTTTGCGGGTGATGTGACTGCACCAAGCAGTATCGTACTCAAGAACAATGGCCTGCATGTAGAAATCCAGTTCGACCCAGCAAGCCCAATTGGCAAAACTGATCCAGCGGGTATTAAGAACGTTGAACTTGAAGCGGCTTTAACGACCATTCAAGATTGTGAAGACTCCGTTGCTGCGGTTGACGCCGAAGACAAAGTGGAAGTTTACAAAAACTGGCTGGGTCTGATGAAAGGTGATCTTGCGGATACGTTTGAAAAAGATGGCAAGCCCCATACCCGTACTATGCATGGCGACAAAGTCTTCAAAGACCCAAGCGGTAAAGAGTTCAGTTTGCATGGTCGTTCATTGCTATTGAATCGTAACGTCGGACATTTGATGACGAATCCAGCTGCGCGTTTTGGCGGTGAAGATGTATTTGAAGGTTTGCTTGATGCTGCGATCACCAGCCTCATCGCGATTCATGACCTCAAAGGTAATGGCCGTTTAAAAAATTCACGTACTGGTTCTGTCTATATCGTTAAACCAAAAATGCATGGTCCAGAGGAAGTTGCATTTACGGTTGAACTGTTTGAACGTGTAGAAAAAGTGCTTGGCCTTGCACCATTGACGCTGAAAGTGGGCATCATGGATGAAGAGCGCCGTACTTCTGTTAATTTGAAAGAAGCCATCCGTATTGCAAAAGATCGTGTGATGTTCATCAACACAGGCTTTATGGATCGTACTGGTGATGAAATCCATACTTCGATGCTTGCTGGTGCGATGATTCGTAAAAACAGCATGAAGACTTCCGTCTGGATTGCTGCTTACGAAAACCAAAACGTTGATGTTGGCTTGGCGACTGGTTTGTCGGGTAAAGCACAAATTGGTAAAGGCATGTGGGCAATGCCTGATTTGATGGCTGAGATGATTAAACAAAAAATCGCTCATCCAAAATCCGGTGCCAACACTGCATGGGTGCCATCGCCAACTGGCGCAACGCTCCATGCGCTGCATTACCATGAAGTGGATGTATTCGCGACCCAAAAAGAATTGCTTAAACGCGTTCCTGCCAATGTCGATGACATCTTGAATATCCCACTTGCACCAGATACCAACTGGTCTGCGGAAGATATCAAGCAAGAACTTGATAATAACTGTCAAGGGATCTTGGGCTATGTGGTTCGCTGGGTTGACCAAGGTGTGGGTTGTTCTAAAGTGCCGGACTTGCATGACATCGGTTTGATGGAAGATCGTGCAACTTTGCGTATTTCAAGCCAACACGTCGCAAACTGGCTGAAACACGGCATCATTACCACTGCTCAAGTTGAAGAAACACTGCAACGTATGGCAGCAGTTGTCGACAAGCAAAATGCGGGCGACAAGCTGTACAGCAATATGGCTGGCAACTTCGATACCTCAATTGCCTATCAAGCTGCTCGTGAATTGATCATCGAAGGTTGTGCACAACCGAATGGCTATACCGAGCCAGTTCTGCATCGTAGCCGTCTTGCGGCAAAAGCGGCGCAACGCGCTGGAAAATAAGCGCTGATCGTTAGAGTTTTAAATGCTAAAAGCCCATTCTTTTGAATGGGCTTTTTTCAATTTGATCATAATGATTGGTTTATAAAGATGATTTAACCTCAATTCATAAAAAAAACAGGAGATCCGATCTTCTGTTTTTTTGGTCTTAAGTACTTTAGCTGTTTTTAGAACTTATGATTCAGTTGTAAACCGACGAGGTTTGCCGAGTTTTGAAAAGTTGCTTTATAAGCATCTTTTGCACCTGCAACCAAGGCATCTGGTTTGGTTTCATTGATCTTCGCATCGGCTTCAAAGAAATACATATAGCCGATATCGACACTGGTATTGTCAGTAAACTTATAATTAGCCCCGACGGAGAACATCGTGCGATCGGCAGTCGGTAAGCGGACATTACGATACTCATCCTGCACAGGCGTTTCATCATAACCCACACCTGCCCGTAGCGTCAGTTTAGGGTTGAATAACCATTCTGCACCTAGACTGTACATGTTTACATCTTTGAAATTTAGATGCTCGGATGAGTTACTGGCTTTCAGGTTTGCCAGAATCCCAGAGGTGACTTGAGCAGCAAGTGGACCTGTCAGTTGAGGAACCAGTGTGATGCCAGCTGCAGTAAAGTTACTTGAGGGATTTAAATCTTTGATCGTGCTCCAGCGGGTGCGCACGACACTTGCGTTGAGTTTCACTGTTGGGACGATTTTGAATGACGCAGCGAGCTCCAAACTATCTGGCGTGGTGACCTCTAAGCTGCCATCACCACGCGCATAGAATGAAACACCTGGGATAGGGGTCGGAGAGTTAATCACTTCCGACGAACCTTTTAAACTATAGTCCACTTTAGAGTGATAAGTCAGCCCTAGATCTAAGTCTGGAATGGGTGAATACAAAATACCCAGGTTATAGCCCAGTGCGTTGTCACTACCCGCGAGTTCTTTTGAGACATTCGTTGAATTGGGCACATACGGGCTTAGACCGCTTGAAAGCACACCATTGATGTGGTTAATCGTCAAACCTGCACCAACAGAAAAGTTCGGGGCAAAGCTATAGGAAAGTGTCGGTTGAAAAGTGGCAACAGTCACCACACTCTTGTCACCAAATGCACGGCCTTGGAAGGTATCTTCATAATTAGTTTTTAGGCCGGCTGGGGCGTAGATCCCAAAACCGAATGACAAATTATCTATGCCGAAATTTTGTACAGTAATAAAAGTTGAGCCGAGAAACATGACAGGAACCAAATGGCAGCGATTGGTACCCTGGGTGGATCCAGCGGCATCATTAAGAACCGACTCTGCAAAAAACAACGTCGCGTTGGTTGTGAGGTTGATCCCTTGAAGGCGGGAAATAGCAGCAGGATTGGTGGCAACCACAGAGGCATTATTTGAACTTGCCGCTCGACCTGCATAAGCCATTCCTAAGCCAGCGATATCTTGTTCATTGAGCGCAAATCCTTGAGCCATGACTTGAGTCGTGCTCGCGGTCAATATGACACCAATGGAAGCGGCTAGTGCGGTTAGTGATTTTGTACGCATAGTAATTTCCTTTTATTACTGGGGATAATTCGTCTTTGGCGCGCTTCATGCGACTTAACCAAGATTGTTAGACAAAATAACACAATTTGAAATAAATCGACAGTCACTTGTCGAATGAGTGAAATTTTATATGTGATCAATAAATAATATAACTATCTATTTTTAAAGGTAAATATGTCCATTGTAATTGGTGGATTACCTGATGGGCTTAAGTCGACAAAAAGCATACAATTGCTAAATCAGAATATTTGAAAAAAAGAATAGTGAAAGCAAGCCTATAAGTTATAGACACCATTGACCTGAAAAGCTTAAAAACAAAATATAAAGTCACTGGCAATTTTGATGATAGATGCCTAAACTTGCGACATTCAAGAAGTGTCTATAAAGTTTGATTCTGTCCAGTTTTTTTGGATGAACAGGGTTATGGATTCAATAAATTCAGTGACACGCCAGGTGCAAAATTTCTACCTTGAGATTTTGATCTAAGCATAGATAAATGTTCGATTCTGAAAATTTTTAAGAGTTATAAATATGAAAGAAAACGCGTTTCCTCATTTGTTGCAGCCGCTTGATCTCGGTTTTACTCAACTTAGAAACCGTGTTGTGATGGGGTCGATGCACACTGGCCTTGAGGATCGTTTTTATCAATATCCTAAACTGGCTGCCTACTTTGGGGAACGCGCTAAAGGCGGGGTTGGACTAATTATTACTGGCGGGATATCGCCAAATCGTCAAGGTTGGTTGTTGCCCTTTGGTGGCAGCATGAATTCACCGACAGATGCGTTGAATCATCGCTTGGTCACCCATGCCGTGCATAAGCATGGTGGCAAAATCTTAATGCAGATTTTGCATTCTGGTCGCTATGGCTATCAGCCGTTTGTGGTTTCATCAAGTCCAATCAAATCACCGATCTCGATGTTTAAACCGCGTGAGATGAGTGATAGTAATATTTTATCGACCATTCATGATTATGCATATTGTGCGAAACTGGCCAAGTTGGCTGGATATGATGGTATTGAAATCATGGGATCCGAAGGCTATCTGATCAACCAATTTCTAAGTCGCCATGTCAATCAGCGTACTGATCGCTGGGGCGGTGATATCGAAAATCGTATGCGTTTACCTGTTGAAATTGTAAAAGCAATCCGTGAAAAAGTGGGTGAAAAATTTATTATTTGCTTCCGCTTGTCACTGATTGATTTTGTCCAAGATGGTAATACCATGGATGAGGTGATTCAGGTTGCGCAAGCTCTTGAGAAGGCCGGCATTACTTTACTTAATAGTGGTATCGGTTGGCATGAAGCGCGTATTCCAACTATCGTGACCTCAGTACCACGTGCAGCATTCGTCGATGTAACGGCCAATGTTCGCAAGCATGTCGGCATTCCAGTGATTGCATCGAACCGGATCAATATGCCGGATGTGGCCGAAGAAATTTTGGCCAGCGGTAAAGCAGATATGGTGCAAATGGCCCGTCCATTTTTGGCTGATCCAGATTGGGTCAATAAGGCGGCAACCAATCGGGTTGACGAGATCAATACTTGTATTGCTTGTAATCAAGCCTGCTTGGATCACTCATTTGCAAATAAACGTGCATCTTGCTTGGTTAATCCACAAGCCTGTTATGAAACAGAACTGGTCTATATCAAGACCAAACGTCCGCGTCGAATTGCAGTGGTTGGTGGTGGGGTTGCTGGGATGTCTGCAGCGACTGTGGCTGCGAGTCGTGGTCACGCCGTGACTTTATTTGAAGCACAAGCCGATGTAGGTGGGCAGTTTAACTACGCCAAAGTGGTTCCCGGTAAAGAAGAGTTCCACGAGACGATTCGTTACTTTAAAAAACGTTTAAGCAAGACAGGTGTTGAGTTACGTTTGAATACTCAAGTGAGTCGTGAGCAATTAGAGCGCGAAGGCTATGACGATGTCATTATCGCGACGGGTGTTATTCCGCGTCCTCTCAAAATTGAGGGGAGTGATATGCCTCAGGTTTTGAGTTATGCGGAGGTTTTACGGGGTGCACCTGTTGGTATGCGCGTTGCGGTGATTGGTGCAGGCGGTATTGGGTTCGACATCAGTGAGTTTTTATTACGCAATCCAGAAACACCACAACCACAACCCTTGGCTGATTGGCAGCGGGAGTGGGGCGTTGATAGTGATGCGAACTATGTGTCGGAAGGAGGTTTGGTTCGCCCTCAGTTACATACCCCTTATCGTCAGATTTATTTGTTACAGCGCAAGACGACCAGTGTCGGTGCTGGGCTGGGTAAAACTTCAGGTTGGGTTCATCGCGCTGCTGTTAAAAAAGGTGGTGTGCGCATGATGCGCGGTGTGTCCTATGATCGTATTACGACTGAAGGACTGTGGGTTACGGTCGATGGTCAGCAACAATTGTTACGTGTGGATTCGATTGTTGTCTGTGCAGGACAGGAGTCTGTAAGAGAGCTATTTCCAGAAGAAGGGATCGTCACTGGCGCAAAGTATCACATCATCGGTGGTGCAAAACTCGCAGCAGAGCTTGATGCAAAACGCGCAATTCGCGATGGTGCAGAATTGGCAGCTATTCTTTGATCCGCTGACTGAGTGACACATAAAAAAAACCGCTATCGTACAGATGGCGGTTTTTTTTATGTTCTAAGTTTTATGACATTTTAGTCGTGTTTTTATTACGCAGCATTGAAAGTAAGATGATGCTCAATGGGAACCTGGTTTGCAAAAAGATCCAATACTGGACAATGTGCATTAACGGCATCGCTGAGCTCCGCATAACGTGCTTGAGATTCATTCCCACTTAATTTGACGCTGACGCGTATCGCACCAAAACCTGGTCGCACCTTTTCATCTACGCCAAAGAATCCTCTTAAGTCGATATCCCCATCAATAGAGACTTCAACCTTATCGAGTTGAATTCCGAGTTTGGTCGCCCATATCCGATACGTGATTGCCTGACATGATCCCAAAGCGGCAAGTGCGTATTCAACAGGGTTGGCCCCAAGATTTTGACCGCCTAAAGCGGCGGGTTCATCCACTGTGAATTGATGCCCTGATCCGACTTTTACCAGAACTTCTGTTACACCGACTAGAGCATGGTCCGCATGGAAGGTTGCTTTTGCAGCATTTGGATTTTGAGATAACGCATGAGTAGTAGTGGAAATAATGTCTAGGAGTGACATGTGAGTTGGTCCTTTGTTTGCGATGAAACCTTAGTCAAAATCCTAGCAAGTTCGCATAGCCAGTTGAACCATCAATAACCGATAAGCAAATCCAAAAGCGCCTGTCTTTTCGCTTTAACAGTAAATATGAAATAAATAAGCTAGGCATTAATTTCATATTTAGATTTGCGCTTTTTGCTTCTTGTTAATTAAGCGTTTTGCTATTAATGTGCCGCGTTTCCTAAAAGAAACATGCAGCAAAGCTATTCAGCGGGTGAATGTTGCGTTTGAACTGTTACTATTGGTTCTGTGAATAATAGAAGATAAAAATAACAAAAACTAACTTAAAATAAATTAACTTATTAAAATATATAAGTATTTTTTGATCATGTAACTGTGCTACCCATTTTTACTTTCAGTTTCATGAAACTTTTTTTTGAATTAGATACATGAAACATTGCTGTTTTGAGTGCAAAATTGTTGCATGCAACTTAAATATGTTTTATAAATAGCGTCTAAAGGATTCAAAGAGTGATGCGGTTATGCGCATGAGTGTTGCAGAGAGAGTGCAAAAACATCGGGAGGCTCTGCGTGCATCAGGGCTACGACCCGTACAGATATGGGTGGCAGATACTCGGCAAAAGGGTTTTGCTGAAGAGTGCCGTCGTCAATCGTTGTCTATTCAGGGCGCCGCACTGGAGCGTGAGGTGGCGGGCTGGTTAGATGTGTTTGGTGATCAGGAGGGCTGGCATTGACCAGTGAACTTGTCGAGTCGACATTTAAGCGCGGGGATATTGTGACTGTTGCAGTGCAGGGAGACTACCGAGTACGTCGTCCAGCATTGGTCATTCAGTCAAATTTATTTTCAGTGCACCCATCAGTGATCATATTGCCCATCACGGACGAGCGACTTGAGGCGCCATTATTTCGAGTTCCTGTTGAGCCGAGTGAGTTAAACGGTCTGTTGCAAGCGTCTCAAGTCATGGTCGATAAGCCACAGACTTTGGCGCGAGATAAGATCGGTGACGTTGTGGGACAACTGGATGCCGATATTTTGCAAGCCGTTGATCGGGCATTGATCGTCTTTTTAGGATTTGCCTAAATCACTGTGTTCTCAAAATAAAAAAAACCGCATCTTGACGATGCGGTTTTTTTTATTTCTACACAATCTATTTATTTGCTTTCGATATTGCCAGCGTGTAGCCCACATTCCTTTTTAGTAGCTTCTTCCCACCACCAGCGGCCTTCACGCTCATGCTGGTTAGGCAGTACCGGGCGAGTACACGGTTCACAGCCAATTGAAATAAAGCCACGTTCGTGTAGTGGGTTATAAGGAATTTCCATCATGCGGATATAGTTCCAAACTTCTGCACTGGTCCAGTTAGCGAGCGGGTTGTATTTAATGAGAGATTTCCCTTCGCCGCTAAAGCCTGGATCCGCTTGGATGACCGGAACTTCTGAACGCGTGCCTGGGCTTTGATCTTTACGTTGACCCGTGATCCAGCCATCCAATGTCGCGAGTTTCTTGCGTAGGGGTTGGATTTTACGGACACCGCAGCACTCTTTATGATCATCAACATAGAAGCTGAATAAGCCCTTAGCATTGACCATGGCTTGGACCGGCCCTGGCTCTGGGAAGCAGATTTCGATGGTGATGCCGTAATGCTTACGCACTGTTTCAAGGTACTGGTAGGTCTCTATGTGCAAACGACCCGTATCCAAACTGAATACACGGAATGGTTTGCCTGAGCGATGCGCCATATCAATCAGTACAACATCTTCTGCACCACTGAATGAAATCGCGATTTCACCTTCTTGGCTGAGGGCAAGCTCTACGATTTTTTGTGGTGATTGGTCGTTATATTCTTGAGCAAGAGCAGTGACTTGATCGATGGTTGGAATTACAGCACTCATGGAGGCTCCTAGCGGCTGGCTTGGGTGATAATTTGCAAGGCGTATATTCTACTCAATCACAGCGAAAACTGACAGGGCTATTGTAAGAAGATCGTTTTAGCTCAAGTGTTCCGAGTCTATACTGGTGAAAATCGCTGTGTTGAAGAATAATTTAAGACGAACTTGCGCGTGTCCATGGACGAATGATTCAATCCATTGTAGAGTGCGCCCATATTTTGAGTCTTGATTCGATACATTCATCATTTGTTTAAAGGGGAGTGCGGCATGGAATTGGTCTGTTTAGATTTGGAAGGGGTGTTGGTTCCAGAAATTTGGATTAATTTCGCCAAAAAAGTGGGCATTAAAGAACTCGAAGCCACTACCCGCGACATTCCTGATTATGATGTGTTGATGACCCAGCGCTTGCGCATCCTCCGTGAGCATAATTTGGGCTTACCCGATATTCAAGCTGTGATTGCAGACATGGGTCCTTTTGAAGGTGCACGTGAATTTGTCGAGTGGGTACGGACTCATTTTCAATTGATTATTTTGTCGGATACCTTCTATGAGTTCGCGCATCCTTTGATGCGTCAGCTGGGTTGGCCAACGATTTTCTGTCACAAATTAGAATCAGATGCCAACGGCATCATTACCGATTACAAATTGCGTCAACCGGATCAAAAGCGTCAAGCGGTCAAAGCATTTCACGGTTTGAACTTCCGCGTGATTGCGGCAGGTGATTCCTATAATGATACGACCATGTTGGGCGAGGCAGATCATGGTTTCTTGTTTGATGCACCCGCAAATGTGATTGCTGAGTTTCCACAGTTTGAAGCGCTGCATGGCTACGAGGCTTTAAAACAAAAAATCCGCGCTGTGTCGCAACGTGATATACCTAACTAAGTCGTAAGGCTTATTCAGTCAATGTATTGTCGATAAGAGAGCCAGCATATTAATGCTGGTTTTTTTATGAGCCATTGGTTTTATTTTACCTCAGCAAAGAAGAACGCATTACACAACTGACGATCATTGTCCATAATGATCGTCTTTTCTTCACATTGCAGTATCTTGTTGCACAACACATCAATTCGAGTTACAGCAGAATCGCTTTACTCAGCGCATAATTTTTTTATAGTCCAATTACGATTGCCATGGTCTTGATTTAGTCGAGATCAATGTGAGGTCTAAGCGGGTATAAAATTCTTAAAGTGTGGAGGGGACTTTCATGAACAATCTTAAATTTGCACTGATTGCAGCAAGTGTACTGACTCTTTCAGCCTGCGTTGTTGCGCCTTATCCAAGATATGCCTATCAAAGTCCAGATGACGTAGTCGTAGATGTCGCGCCGCCGCCGCCGTACACTGAAGTCGTCCCTGCTATTCCTTATGCGGGAGCCATTTGGATAGGCGGATATTGGGGATGGTCTGGCGGTCGTCATACATGGATTCCCGGCCGATATGAACGCGGTCGTGCGGGTTATCTCTATCATCAACCCAGTTGGGGACGAGATGGGGGTGGCCGCTATCATTTTCATCGCGGTGGCTGGGCTAGACGTTAAAACGATGAGCGCTTGATCAAAAAAAAGAGGATGCATTATCGAATAATGCATCCTCTTTCACGTTTAGATTGCTGAGTAGGTTTGCTTATGTATGACCTACCAACTCGACACGTTGGGTTGCTGGGGATTCAGTACCATGAGGAATCAAATAGCCTGCATTGGGATTAAAAGTATCAGGATTTGCCATCGCCCAGAGTTGAGTATAGACATCAGACTGTTCTTCACCTGTAATGAGGCTGCTATTTTTGAGAAAATAATAGTGTTTAGAGAATAGCCTAATCTGTCCGTCTGGACCGCGTCTGATCACATGGTAGGGTTCCAAATCATCTGGATGAGTGACACCGACCGCACCCATAATTTCAGCAAGTGCCGCGAGTGTACCTTCATGGAAATTCTTCACACGCTGGGCTTTATCTGGAACGACCAATGCTCTTTGGCGGTAGGGGTCCTGCGTGGCGACACCAGTAGGGCAGCGGTCTGTATTACAGGAGCGGGATTGAATACAGCCCAGTGCAAACATAAACCCACGAGCGCTATTGCACCAGTCTGCACCCAGCGCCAGCATGCGCGCCACATCAAAGCCGCTGATGATTTTACCACTGACCCCCACCCGAATTTTGTCACGAATGCCCGCACCTACCAGCGTGTTATGCACCATGAGGAAGCCATCACGTAGTGGCATACCGATATGATCCATGAACTCGACATCTGCGGCACCTGTGCCGCCTTCAGCACCATCCACAACGATAAAGTCTGGATAAGTGTCTGTCAGTAGCATGGCCTTGACAATCGCCATAAATTCCCATGGATGGCCGATGCATAACTTAAAGCCGACAGGCTTGCCTCCCGATAACTCGCGTAATTGCTTGATGAATTCGATTAATCCGCGTGGAGTTGTAAAGGCAGTGTGTGCAGGAGGGGAAACACAATCTTGGGCCACAGGAATGCCGCGTGTTCGCGCGATCTCCGGTGTGACTTTTCCGGCGGGAAGCAATCCCCCTAAACCGGGTTTAGCGCCTTGACTGATTTTAATCTCAATCATCTTTACTTGCGGGTTGATGGCTTTACTGCGGAACTCTTCAGGATCAAATTTTCCCTCTAGGGTTCGACAGCCAAAGTATCCAGATGCAATCTCCCAGACGATGTCACCCTTGGATTCAAGGTGGTAAGGACTCATCGAACCTTCGCCTGTGTCATGGTAAAAATTACCCAGTTCCGCGCCGCGATTAAGGGCTCTGATCGCATTGGCAGAGAGCGCACCAAAGCTCATCGCTGAGATATTAAAGACCGAGCTAGAGTAGGGTTGTAAACAATCCTTACCGCCGATCACGATGCGAAAATCATGATCCTTTAGGGTCATGGCACCAATCGATTGGGTCATCCACTCACTGCCACCTTCGTATAAGTTACTGATGGTGCCAAAAGCCCGCGTATCATTTTCTTTCTTGGCTCGCTGGTAGACCAGTGAGCGCTGATCCCGTGAAAAAGGTAGTTCATCGGTATCACTTTCGATAAAGTACTGACGAATTTCTGGCCGGAACTCTTCAAAGAGAAAGCGCATATGTCCAATGATGGGATAGTTGCGTAAGATCGCATGGTGACTTTGGAAGCGATCACGAAATCCTAGGACCACGAATGCGCCAGTAATCAGGGCTAACCACCAGATTTGCTCATAGAGACAGAGGATTGTGAGCAGTGTAAAAATAATCCAAATCGAATAGCGCGCAATTGGCGAGGCTCTGGTCTTGTGAGTAGGAGAAATTTGATGCTCGGCGATTTTTTTATCCGTCATAATTCTAATCCTGCATGTATTCTGGCTAAGATGTGGCTGGTTGCTTGGAGTAGCATATTGACTGAAGGAAAAAGTCCTTTAAGTATGCCAAATTAAAATGAAAAAGCGCCAGCAGAATTCAGTGACTTTATGCAACTGGAATGCTTTATAAAACCATAGAGATAATCTATCTCTTAATTGTTTCAATCCTGTACTTAATTAACCCGAATAAGAGATGAACCTTTGCTTGGGAACTAAAATCTGCTGCATAATATCGACACTTTTTAGAGATCGACTTTGTTTGTCACGACTCTCATTTTTACTGTTCAATACATAAAGGAAAATATCATGGCAGTTGGCGATTTACAGATGCCGGTAATGCAACCTGTTAAAGGCGTACGAATCGGGATAGCCGAAAGCTATATTCGTTATCAAAACCGCCGTGATCTGGTCGTCTTCGAACTCGCTGAAGGTTCTACTACTGCCGCCGTATTTACTCAAAATTCATTTTGTGCAGCACCTGTGTTGGTTGCGCGCGAACATTTAAATCAAAATAATCCACGTTATCTCGTGATTAATACTGGCAATGCTAACGCGGGAACGGGTCCTCAAGGACTCAAGAATGCCAACGCTTCATGTGAAGCATTAGCAGCTCTCACGCAGACCGTGCACAGCCAAGTGCTTCCATTTTCTACTGGGGTAATCGGCGAACAACTCCCGATTGATCGTTTGGTTGCGGGATTGCCTGCGGCGTTAAACGCGTTGAATGAAAATGCCTGGACAGAAGCTGCACATGGCATCATGACTACTGATACCTTACCCAAGGGTGCCAGTGAGCTGCTGATGCTGAATGGTGACACTTATACGATCACAGGGATTAGCAAAGGCGCGGGCATGATTCGTCCAAATATGGCGACACTGCTGAGTTTTGTTGCCACTGATGCCCCAATTGCACGTGATGTCTTGCAAAAGCTGCTCACCAACGCAGTTAATCAATCCTTTAATCGAATCACCATTGATGGCGATACCTCAACCAATGATGCGTGTGTATTGGTTGCAACGGGTCAAGCAGGAGGCGATGTCTTGTCATCAGTGGCGGATGAGCGTTATAGTGATTTTGAAGCTGCATTTAACCGTGTGTTCTTGCGTTTAGCACAGCTGATCGTGCGTGATGGTGAGGGTGCCACCAAATTTATGACGGTACGCGTTGAAGGTGGCGCCAATACGCAAGAGTGCTGTGATGTGGCATACCGTGTTGCTCACTCACCGCTGATCAAAACGGCGTTCTTTGCTTCTGACCCAAACTGGGGCCGCATCGTCTGCGCAATTGGCAACGCGGGTGTGGACAGCCTTGATGTATCCAAGGTTCAAGTTTTCTTGGATGATGTACAAATCGTCAAAGATGGCGGCGCTAATCCTGAATATACCGAAGCCGCGGGTGCTGCTGTGATGGCGCAGCCAGAAATCGGCATCCGCATCAGCTTGGGGCGCGGCGCGGCGGTTGATACAGTATGGACCTGCGATTTCTCCTACGATTATGTCAAGATCAATGCCGATTATCGTTCTTAAATTTTGAATCAAATAAGGTCTTCAATTGAGGACCTTATTTAGTTTGGACAATGGTCATGGGGCAATGAGCAGTTAGATCGCAAATTTTTCATGTGCTTAACTATTCAGTACAATCATCACCAGTCCCATTAATAAGAAGAGATTCGAGAATATACCCTTTAAACTGATTTTTTCATGCAAGAAAACGACACCTAAGAAAACGCCAATCGGAATGCTGAGCTGTCTAAACGCAACGGCATAGCTGACATTGGATACCAGCATATAACTGAGTAGCACCAAGGCATAGGTCATAAAAATAATCGCGCCTGCAAAAAAAGCGGTACGGCCATGGCGCTTAAACGTATTGCTCAGTTTTGATCGTTGTTGAGCCGACAGTAGCATTAGAGATAGGACTGTCACCGTTGCCAAGACCTGACAACTGGCATAAAACAACATCAATTGCCACTTTTCTACATGGGGCTGCCAAGTCTGAAGTAAATGTAAAGCCCGATAATCAATCAGCGAGTAGGCGACAGTGCCCAAGGCTGCAATCACAGCAAATCCAATGGCGATAAATTGGCTCGACTCTGAATGATGAATTCTGATCAGGCTAAGCATCGCCACCACGACCATGATCATGCCACCAATCGCAATAAGACTGGGATGGCTGCCTAAAAATATGATACTGCCTATCGGCACCAAGATGACGGGTAAGGCTCGAGCCAGCGGATAACTAAGCCCAAATGCCCCATGCTGATAAGTTCCAGCCAAGCCAACGAAGTAGATTGCTTGTGCAACACCCGTGGCACAAACCAGCAACCAAAACTTCAGTGGTAATTCGATAAACCAATCACTAAAATAAATCAGAAAAGGTAAAGACAATACCGCAGACGCAATTGTGGTCAGAAAGTAGAAGGTAATGCCAGCTTGTCCCGCTCGCTTACCAAATAAATTCCAAGACGCATGCGCTATTGCAGAGAGACTGAGTAGCAATAGCGCAGTCAATGACATTTATAGTTGCTCTATGGTTTTTCGCCGATGGCTAAACGACATTCGATATCATCCAGCACAGGGATTAGATCGGCGATGCTATCAATCACATAGTGTGCGCCTGATGCAGAGAGCTTTTGATATGCTTTAGCTCGGTATTGCTCTTGTTCT
>CAYJTU010000088.1:0-14653 GCA_964373105.1 uncultured Moraxellaceae bacterium
CGGTTGATGTTGGCCCCATGAGCGAGATCCCACCGATTTTTGGGGTAGAGCGGCATATGCCCGTCAAGATCATTGGCGTACTGCGCGGGGATGTTAATAATCAAGCTATTATCATCCCTGAGCACTCCACAATTAGCTCAATCGAAGATTTAAAGGGGAAACGCATAGGCTATGTGCGTTCAACCACATCACATTATCTGTTACTCAAGGTTTTGCAGGAAAAAGGTTTAACCTTTGCTGACATTATTCCTGTCGCTTTAACGCCACAAGATGGCTCTGCAGCTTTTCAAAGCGGTAAGCTTGATGCGTGGTCGAGTCTGGGATACTACATTCAACTAGCTCAGCAAAAATCTAATGCCCGAATTTTAAAGACGGGACTCGGCTATTTATCGGGTAATTTTGTGATCGCAGCCAATGCCAACTCGATTGCAGATCCGAGGAAACATGCAGCGATTACCGATTATATCTTGCGCGAATATCAAGTCTGGAATTGGATTCAAAAGCATCCTGAACAGTGGGCCGCCAAAACCGAGCAGCTTATGGGTGTGCCAAAGGCCTTATTCCTTGAGCAATTTAAGCATCAGAGTCAACCGCGAGTCCTCGTGCCTGTTGATGATGCTGCGATTCAGTCTCAGCAAGAGGTTGCTGACTTGTTCTTTCAAGCAGGATTGCTCAAGCAACATGTCGATGTCAGTGGTATCTGGGATCGCAGTTTTAAATGGGGCTAGTATTGACTAGCCGCCTTGTTAAATCCTTTTATTTTCAACTCTCTTTAATCCCAAATGATCACGCAGTGTTTTACCCTGATAACCCGTTCGTAATAACTCGCGGCGCTGTAACTCTGGGACGACGAGATTGACAAAATCATCAGCGGCGGTGGGCAAATGGGTAAACATAATATTAAATCCATCTGCCCCGTAACCCTGAAACCATGCCTCAAAATCATCAGCAATATCGCTGGCGGTACCAATGAGTGTGCGATGGCCTCCGGAAGCCAGTTTACGTAAGAGTTCTCGAACTGTCGGGCGTTCACGATGGATGAGGTCGATGACCAATTGCTGCCGGCTCTGATGACCTTGGGTGAGTGGCGGGTTTCTGGGTAGTGGAACTTGTGCATCAAGCGGCAAACTCGTCAAGTCGACCCCTAAATCTAAAAAATCAATGATACTGCTAAAGACCATGACGGGATCAAGTAATGCTTGTAGCTCTTCATATTTATCTTCAGCTTCTGCACGGCTTTGCCCGACAACCGTTGCAACACCAGGGAGTATCAATAGCTCATCTGCTGCTCGCCCTAAAGCAAGGGCTTGATCTTTGAGTTGGCGATAAAATGTTTGCGCGGCTGGTAAGGTTTGCTGAGCCGTGAAAATCAATTCGCCGGCACGTGCAGCCAAAGCCAGACCTTCACCTGAAGAACCTGCCTGCGCAATGACGGGCCAACCTTGTGGTGGGCGCGGTGTATTTAGTGGACCCCTCACAGAAAAGTGCTCGCCTTGATGCTGGGCAAGATATAGATGCGCTGGATCAACCCACTGACCGGACACAGGATCGCGCACAAATGCATCATCACCCCAGCTATCCCAAAGCTTGGTGACGACATCAAAGAACTCCTCTGCGCGCGCATAGCGCTCATGATGTGGCAGGTGATCGGTGCGATTAAAGTTCTCACCACCACCGAGTGAGGTCACCAGATTCCAGCCAGTACGGCCACCACTCAATTGATCAAGTGAAGCAAATCGACGTGCGACATTGAATGGCTCGTTATAGGTGGTATTCACGGTTGCCACTAAGCCGATATGAGAAGTCACCATAGCCAGTGCAGTCAGTAGTGTCATGGGATCCCAACGTGAAGTATGGGTATTTCTTGAGAATCCTTGGGATGCGAGATCACCTAACTCAAAATTATCATTGAGAAATAATGCATCAAAACAACCACGCTCTAGGGTCTGCGCATAGCTGACATAGCGCTGAATATTAAACGCTGCATCGCGATCAGCACTGGGATGGCGCCAGCCGGCAAAATGACTGCCTGCACCGGATAAAAAACCACCCAGTCGGATATGACCTTGTCGTTGGCTCATGAATCTTTCCTTATAAATTTTATAATTCAGCACTATGATATTTAAGATCCATAGGCATCAAAAAACCTTCCCATGAAAGATGAGAAGGTCAGGAGTGACGTGTGTCTTATTCAGCAGTTGATTTAGCCGTCTGTGTGACATCAATGGTCTTTGGCTGGCGCAAGGCAATGGTGACGATTGCCAGAGAAATAAGTGTTGTCGCCACTAAGAACAGCATCACGGTTTGATAACCCTGTACAAACGATGTCTCAACCCATTGTGTCAGCGTATCGTGTGGGATGCTGAGATGAGTGGAGAAGAGTTGTACTGCATGCTCAGGGTTGGAAATCGCATCTTGTAACCATGGGGTTGCTGCAGGAGTTGTGCTGAGACCAGCGAATTCACCTGCTGCAAAGTAGCGATAAATCCCCACACCAACTGCAATGCCGATACCGCCGCCGATATTGTGCAAAGTCATGACTGAGCCAATCGCCAGTGAGCTTGAGTCGGCAGGAACCGAGCTCATGGCTTGTACGGTTGAAGGTCCTAAAATTGCAGCCCATGCAATACCCATCAATACAAAGGCAGTGAGAATGATGACGATGCTGGTCTGGGCGGAGAATGTGGCTTGAATCGCGGCAGAGACTACAAATAACGAGAGACCCGCTTTCAGCAACGGCGCTGGACCATGACGATCAACTAAACGACCGACGACAGGAGAGAGTAACGCAACACCAAGTGTCGTAGGCAGCAACAACCAACCTATCGCTGCAGCACTCTCATGGCGTACCACCGAGAGATAGAGCGGCATAACAAAGAAAGCCACACAATAAAACACCGCCAGTCCTGCACTTGCAGTCGCACTGGCCACAAAGGCACGATTTGCAAATAGGCGTAGATCAACGATTGGAGAGGAAACGCGCAGTTCAACAATGACAAAGGCTATCAATGCAAGGATTGATAGGCTCAAGGTGCCGAGGATCGCGGGTGAGGTCCAGCCCCATGTCGATCCTTGAACGATCACTAGAATTAAACTCGGTAGGCCGATCAGCAGCAGTGCGCTGCCAATCCAATCTAGGCGACCCACGATGGCGGCGCGAGACTCACTAACACTCAGGCGCATGAGACCGAGACTTAAGAGTACAAAAGGGATATTCACCAGAAAGATCCACTGCCAGCCAAAAGCATTGGTGATGAGTCCGCCAGCGACTGGGCCTACTGCTAAACCAATGCCATTCACGCCGAACAAGATGCCAAATGCACGGCCTTGTTCTTCGGGCGCAAAGGTATTGGCAACGATCGCTCCGGATGCGGTATAGAGTACAGAGCAAGCAAGACCTTGCAAGACCCGCGCGACAATCAATTCATTGACACTGCCTGCAAAGCCAGCCCAAAGAGAGGCTAGGCCGAAGACGATAAGCCCCAGATAAAGTACTCTTCGGCGACCAAACAGATCAGCAACTCGGCCAAAGAGGACCGCAGTACTGGAGAGTGCCAGTATAAAACCATTGATGATCCATTGTAGATCACGAACGGATACTCCGAAATGCTGCTGAAGCGCAGGGAGTGCGGTATTCACCACGGTAAAATCCACACAGCCGAGAAAGCTTGCGATACTCACTGCGGCTAAGGCCAACCAACGGCGGTTGGCGAAAGTTGATGTCGTCATACATAATTCCTAAATTGCAATGGCAAAGCGCGGTAAACGGGATACGAAGGTACGGTGAATAAATGGAATTGGATTACCGCGTTTTTTAAATTTAATCGGGAGCCAGCGTGCTCGATCAGGCAGAAACGGCTCTACAAAGTGAATCCGACTTGCAGCCATGGCATCAGTCATTTTTTGTGGATAGATGATGTAGTCATAGCCTTGCTCAGCCCAAAGCGGCATGATCACGGGGATTTCCTCAAAAATGTATTCACGGCAGTTTGCGGCTGCGGCTTCAAAGTCAGCATCGGGATCACGCAGTTTTAAGCGATCAATAAACACGTTGATCGTTGACTCGACCGCACTGCGGAAGTCTTCGGACTGCTCAAAGGTATGCTCGATCTTTTGACGCCACTCACTGTAGCTGGCTGAGGACAACTCATCGGTCCAGCGCTTGATTTCAACATTCATTTTTAGTGCTGATAACGCAGGCTGATTGCGTTTGATCCATGCTTCGCCGGCTTGAATCGAGCGGGTGAGTGCCTCTGCGGTATTGTTTGCGCTGATGTTATGTCGCTGTAAGGTATCTGCGACAACCACTTTGCAATGTGAGAAGCCAGATTCATTCAGTAAGTGAATGGCTGAGTAGAAGTGCTGATCTTCGTGGTAATCTTGCCCCACGCTAATCGCAAGGACACAGCGCTTACCGGTAAAGTCGTGTTCTTCACCGCCTTTATTGAAATAGGCTTTTAAATTAATCTCATAGATTGTAGACATGATTTTTCTCCTTTAGCTCCAATAAGCCAGTGGTTGGTTTTCGCCGAAATATCCGACAAAGGCGCTCAGTGCGACTCGGACGCTATCGCTGGATGGGCGTACTGCATGAATGAGACGGGGGTTCAGTAGAATCAGATCGCCAGGCTCTGGTTTGATCGAGGTTGCGGGAGCTGGCAGGGTTTCTCGATCCAGACCATATTTACGATCTCCTTGAAGCTTTTGATATTCTTCCTCCGAAGGTTCAATATTCCACATTTCCAGTTCCCCGCCGTGTTCTGGAATCTCTAGATAGATATTCACCGAGAGTAGTTTGAGGAGTTCTGATTGATCGTGAGTCGGTGTATTGCGTTCTAATTTGTCGGTATGCGGGATCAGATCCATCCCCGCACGCTGAAATCGGCAAATCCCGACAAAGCATTTTTTGCCGTCTACTTGTAGTAATTTCGCACCCGTCGGCCATACCTCATCAAGCAGTAATCGGAGTTGATCAATCGGAGAGGCGTAAGGTTTAAAAGAGTCGCGAATCAGGCGAATGTTATCGAGTGCGACCTCGTGATAGTGCGCGCGATCGGCTTCATTCTTAATTTCAATGAGTCCTTTGCCGATGCGTACATAAGGCGTTGTAGAGTCCAACATCGTTTGTGATTGATGCTGATACAGCACATCTTTGGCATGACGAACGGTTTCCGTCGGGCAGAAGTTTTTGATATGGATGCCAAACGACTGACCATTTACGACATTTAAAATGTGTTGATGGTTGAGCTCTGATAGCGATGATAAGGATTGAAACATAAGCGGACTCCTAGAGTGACTGACCGTTTGGAATAGGGTTAAAGTGTTGGTCAAAAATAGTTTTTGAATTGATGGTTTGGGGTAATAAGCCTTCTTTGAAGTACAGGTTGATGCTGGTCTGCATGTCATCGATAACCCCTTGATCGATAGGGATGACATGCGCCTGTCCGTGGGTGTTGGATAGGTAGTGCACCTGCACTGGAAGCCCCGTGGCTTTAGCTTGCAGCTCTGAGAATTCTTGTGGATGCAGATTCACCCACTGATAAGCACGGGCAATGCGTTGAATCAAATCAGTCAGCTGGGCTTGCTTGGTATCAATTGCCCGTTGATTAGCGACCAGCATGATATTGCCTGCAAAGAGCTTTTCACCACTGGCCAACACCCTAATATGGCCTTCAAGCGCTGCCATGCTGGTATAGGGATCCCATGTGGCCCATGCATCCGCACCGCCTTGACTGAGTAAAGTACGCGCCTCGCCGGGTTGCAGGAAAATAAACTGCGCATCGCTACCCCGATGCCCGAGTTGATCCAGCACTGCTAAGGCAAGGTAATGGCCGACTGAACCTTTTGTTGTCGTGATTCGCTTGCCGATCAGATCTTCGGTTTTTTTAAGGGGAGAGTTCTCATTGACAACGATTGCGACCGCAGTTGGTGTTACTCTCGTACGTACGACCGAAATGACTTTGAGCGGTGCATGGCCCGCAAGTGCAAAAGCAAGCGAGGCGTCACCCAGCACACCAAAATCAACGGCATGACTGGATAACGCTTGAGCGGTCTGTCCTGCAGAAGGAAACGATGCAAATTCTATGGGGTACGGAACATTTTTTAGTTCGCCTGATGCTTCAAGCAAAACTTTTAGGGAGTTTTTTTGACTGCCGACGTGGAGTCCAATTGGATTTATGGGATGTTTTTTGGGGATAAAGAGATAGACGATCACCAAGATCAATACGATGACCAACACAAGAGCGAGAGTTCTTGCTATGGTTTGCTTGTTCAGTTGAGTCTTAGTGATAGTCATATTCTGCTCTAGAACTTTAGTGATAAACGGCTGTAATAGAATCCGCCAGCAAATCCATACGGTGAAAACATGCCGTATTCATAGGTGCCAGCCCATGCTTTAATCCCGATATCGCTTGGGTAAATGTTGAACAGATTATTAGCACCGATCGCGAAGGTCGCATTTTCAGAGAACTTATAGGCGACATCGAGATCCGTAATCCACTTCGGCGCATAGGTGCGATCGTCTACGGCGTTCAGTGCACCTTCGGTGTATTTGCCATAGCGTGAAAATGCTAAGTTCACTGCCCAATCACCAATGCTGTAGTTGCCTGACACAATCAGTTTGTTTTTTGGCGTCGCTTTGGTCAGATCCAGCTGTTGTTGACGGTCAAATAACTTGTAGCCACCGCCGAGGCTGGCCAGCGCTGCAGGTGTATCCTTGAGATTGAGGATTTCGGTGGTGTTTTGATTGAAGGCGAGGCTCCATTTAACTTGACCATACTCATCCAATGGCTGGAGATATTCGGCAACTAAATCGATGCCCTTGGTGCGGGTATTGACGGCATTGGTATAGTACTGACCCGCCAGATTGGGCTGTAAGCCATTGGCTTGCAAAATCTTGGACACGGCTGCACCTTTCAAGATCCCCGTTTGCACGATGCGATCATCAATATCGATTTGATATAAATCAGCGGTGAGCTTGAGACGTTTAATGGGTTCAGCTGTCAAACCAAAGCTGTAATTGAGTGAGGTTTCAGGTTTAAGTGGGGTAGCACCCAGTGCTTTTGCTTCAGGAGAGTCCACACGTAATAGTTTGGTCAAGTTACGGACCTGGTTACCTTTTTCAACGGTGGTAATGGTACTGGTACTGGAGAAAGCGCTTTGGGCCAAAGAAGGCGCGCGAAAACCATTACTAATTGCACCGCGGACTGCCCAGCCATCAACAAACTCATAGCGGGTGCTGAATTTGCCACTGGTCGTACTGCCGACGTCACCGTCATAGTGCTCATAACGCCCTGCCAGTCCTAAGTCCCAGCGTGAGGTCAACGGTAAATTTAAGTCCAGATAAGTCGCCAGCACATTACGATCCACTTTGCTGGCATCGTCAGGGGTGATACCAGAAACCGAGATCAGTCCGGGTTGTGGTCGTTGTCCTTTAAAGGGACCCGAGGGTATGACCCAGCTTCCCTGATTATAGGAGAGCGGCTCGCCCGAACTGATATCAAACTGCTCCCAGCGATGTTCAAAGCCAAAAGAGGCTTGAATGGGCTTCTGCCATCCGACATTGAGGGCGCGGGTAAAGTCGAGATTATTGGTCCATTGGCTAAAGAACTGTTCACCGAGCAAGAACTGGCTAGGGCCGTTTAATCCCTGCGACAGGTTGGCGTTATTCGATGACTCCAGACGATTTTGATCGCGGCCATAGGTGCTGCTGGCATCCCAGTTCCAGCCTAGATTTTGCCCTTTCAGACCAACAGCCGTTTGATAATCAACTTCTGTGAGGAGCCGTCTGGCTTGCGGTCCATCGGGAAATGGACTACCCACAACACCTGATAAAGCCGTTAAGTCTGTTGGTAAGCGATGCGCCAAATCTTTAAAGGCTTCTCGATAGCTTAAAGTCGAGAAAGAGTAGAAGGTTTTATCATCTATAGGCAGTTCAAGGTTATAAGCAGTGCTAAAGGTTCGATCACCACCTAAACCATACTCTTTACCCCAACCGCTACGGTTACTTTCACGAGGATCGGGTTGACCATTGGGTTGTTTAAAATACAGCTGCCCGGTCGCATCGCTTGCCCGATTCCAAGCCTGCTGTGTGCGGGCATTGAGAGCTAAATGAGCAAAGCCACCCTCAGATCCTAAAGCTACGCCGCCGTCGATGCTCTGCGAGGCCGTAGCACCATCCCCTTTATAGTATTGACCCAGTGAGGTTTCTGTATTGATGCCATAACTGTCTTTTTTCAGGATGATATTAATCACACCTGCGATGGCGTCTGAACCGTATTGTGCCGCAGCACCATCACGCAGTACTTCGATGCGTGCGATGGCGGACAAGGGGATTAAATCTAGATCGACGGGTACTGATGCAGCACCCACGCGAGCTAGATTGTTCAGCAATGCGGTGTTGTGACGACGTTTACCGTTGACCAGTACCAACACTTGGTCCCCACTGAGGCCCCGCATACTCGGGCCACGGACCAAGTACGATGAGCCGCCACCATTAATGGTGGGGACATTAAACGAGGGTAATACAGCTCCAAGCGCTTCTTTCAGGCTGCTTTTACAAGTGAGCAGTAATTGCTTGTTGGTAATCACATCAATCGGAACGGTGCTCTTGGTAACCGTACGTGGCGTACCACCGCGTACGCCCGTCACTACTACGCTAGTCAGCGCGTCAGGGTTGTTGGATGTATTAAGCTTACTTTGCGCAGTAGTATCTTGCGCTGCTACACCTTCCTCGGCATGAGAAGCCTCAGACATTAAGCAAAGAATACTGATCGCAAGCAATGTTTTGTGGGTTGTCATATTCATCTTTGTTCCCCCTTAGAATTTATAACTTAAGCGGCCGTAGTAGAAACCGCCGTTGAAGCCAAAGGGGGAGTAAAGACCGTATTGTCCAAAGCCAGAACCAGAGACAAAGCCGTTCTTCGGAGGGAAAATATTGAAGATATTCTTTGCACCTAAAGCCAGTGTGAGTTTGGGACTGAAGCGATAGCTACCTTCGACATCACTCAACCATTTCGCACCAAAAGTACTGTCTTTCTTTGGATCGGCAGGATCGTAGACAAAAGTGTATTTGTCATAGCGCGTTAAACGCAGTAGGAAAGACCAATCTTGATAAGCCCAATCCGCACTTAAGATAAGCTTGCTTGCAGGAAGTGCGGTGGTCAGTAAGTTGCGGGCCTGGCGGTCAATCAGCTTATAACCACCACCCAATTGTGAGAGGACGGCAGGATTGTCTTTGACATGGGTAATCTCCGTCTTGCCGTAGTTATAGGCGGCCGTCCAATTCACGCTTCCCCACGTTCCTAAGTCTTGCTTATAGTCCGTGACGAGATCGATACCACGGGTTTGGGTATCGACAGCATTGGTAAAGTATTGACCGCCATCTGCTGCAAGAACGCCTTGTTTTTCAAGAATCTGACGCACTTCGGTGCCGCGCAGTGTGCCGCTCAAAGAGATACGATCTTTGATGTCAATCTGAAAGGCATCCAAACTGATATTGAGCTTACGAATCGGATTCCAGGTTAGACCCAGACTGTAATTGTTTGAGTGTTCTGGTTTAAGGGGCGTTGCACCAAGGGCTTTCGCTGCCGCTGAGTTCACAGGCAAGACGCCATAGTTATAGGACTGATAGATGCCGTTGATAAAGGTAAAGGCTGTAGAGCGTGTGGTATAGATTTCATTGGCCAGTTGTGGTGCCCGAAAACCATTACTCAACGTCCCGCGTAGTGCAAAACTCGGCGTGATTTCATAACGTGTGCTGAGTTTACCGCTGACAGTTGAGCCAACATTGCGTGTGTATTCTTCAGCGCGGCCAGCAAGATTGACGCTCCATGCATCAGTAGGCTGTAGACCCAGTTCCACATAACCAGCGTAGTTGTTACGGCTAATCTTGGCTGCATTATCAGGTGTTATTCCCGCAGTAACCTGCGAGCCTGCATCTGGTTTCTGTCCTGCAAGTGGATGACCTTTGGGGAAAATATAACCCCCATCGGCATAGGATGAGTATTCACCTGCGACGGTTTCATAGCTATCGTAACGATGCTCAAGTCCGATAGACAGAGAAGTTGGTTTTGCAAGTCCCCAGTCCAGTGAACGCGAGAGATCGAAGTTGTTGACCCATTGACGAGAAACCCAACCGCCAGCTTTGAACTCATTGGGTGTCGCTGGACCAAATGAGGCATTTTGATTGTCACGCGTGGATTGGTCTGCATGACTTTCACCTAAAGTACTACTGAGATCCCAGTTCCAATTCGCCCATTGACCTTTTAACCCGACCGCTGTTTGGAAGTCGCGCTCTTCGATACGCCAAACGGGTGAGTAACCATCAGGAAAACCATGTGGGCCTTCAGTAATCGTGTTGCGGCCATTTGGGACGCGATAATTCATCGTCAACTCGCCTTGGCGAAAGCCGAGTGTGGAAAATGAATACAGATCAAGCTGATCATTCAGTGGTAAATTAAAGTTATAGGCAAGGGTTGTGGATTTGATTTGGGGCAGTCCATAACCCAGATATGTGACTTGATTGGTTTTAGGTTCGCGAGGATCACGACGACCATCTGCCAGTGGGAAGTAGAGGTTCTTATAGGTGTTTGGGCTGGCTTGGTTGGTATTGTCTTGATAGCGAGCCTCCAAGGCGAGTTGCAGAATGCCACCTTGACCTACTTCAAAGCCGTAGTTGATCGCTTGTTGGACGGTGTCGCGCTGTCCATCATAGTTTTGACCGACCGTTGTGGTTGCAGACCCGCCAACTTTTTGCTTCAAGATGATGTTAATCACGCCCGCAATCGCATCGGAGCCGTACTGAGCCGCGGCTCCATCGCGTAAAATTTCAACACGCTCAATTAAGGAAGTCGGAATAAAGTCTAAATCGGCGGGTGCTGTCCCGCTGTTGAGACCTGTGATACCCAGAACTGCACTGGTATGGCGACGTTTACCATTGACCAGCACCAGAATTTGACCGGCACTGAGTCCTCGTAGTGTAGGTGTCCTTACAATTGCTTCTTTATCACCTCCCGAGAGATCAGGGAGGTTAAAGGATGGGACATAGTTGGCGATGGCTTCTAATAAGCCAACTTTACCAACAGCTTCTAATTGCTTACCGGTGATAACATCAATCGGAGAGAGACTTTTAGTCACAGTGCGCTGGGTAGTGCCCCGATTCCCGGTGACGATAACCGCATCTATTGGCGCGGCAGCATCATTGCTTTGTGCATTGTCTAGATTCGCTGAGTCCGCATAGGCCTGATGACTTAATCCTGCGATCAGGATGGCCAGTAGTGAGCGTCGATACGTCGGCCCGATCGGTCGATTCAGCTTAGTGTTTAAAGTAACTGATTTTGAATTGCGCTGTAGTGTCATGATCTGCCTTCCTATTTCTGTACTGAAGGCGCACGTGCAGCGACGGCTTCGATTTCAATCAGTGCTTTTGGCAGCACCAGACTTGCGACACCGACTGTGGTTCGAGTCGGGACATTCGGTTGATCTTTGGTTGCAAAGAATTGGGTGTAAGACTTTTGCAGGCCTACAAAATCAAGTTTGTTTCCTTTTTCAGGATCAGCAACTAGGAAAATGCGCAATTGCACGACATCACCAAAACCAAGACCTTGGCGCTTGAGCGCCGCGTCTAATTTTTTAAGAACGGCTTCAGTCTGTGCCGCTGTATCGCCACCGGCATGCAACTCTTCCGCTGGCGCACCAGCATTCGCAGGATCGGGTAATAGCCCACTGAAGTAAGTCAGCTCTGTGCCGGCACCAAGTGTCACCGCTTGCAGTATTGGGAAATTGGAGTGTGGGAGCGGTGTGCGTACGATGGTATCGGCATGAGACTGGCTACCCACTAATGCCAAGCCAAACAGACCACTGCTAAAAAAACGTTTAACGTTAATTGAAAAACTCATTTAAAAAATACCCCGTTGGTTAAAGTGTGGTTGTGAACCCACAACCGAAAAGAAAAAAATCTAAAATTCTGCAAGCAATGACTCTTATCGATTGATGTCAAAGTTGTTGAATATCAGTGCATAAAATTGAGTCATGTCATGCTGCAGCGCCTGATGTAGATGAACTTGCTTGGCTGGCATGCTGGAGCACAACCTGCGCGACTCGGCGTGCTGATGCGGCTGCCGATTCTTGCCAAATGCCGATTCCACTATGAGCCAAACTGTCACTGCTTAAATGCACGCGCCCTTGTGGCTGGTTGAGCAGGTCATAGGCAGGTTGCTTCACTTCGTGTGATGACCATGGCCCTAAGCTGTAGGGAATTCGGCTCCATGAGATAGCGATTGGGTTTTTGAGTAGTTGACTACGATTCGGATGAAGTAGCTCTACGGCTTGTTTTGATAGAGCGATTTGTTCGGCATGCGTTTTTTCACCGAATCGGCGAGCAACTTCACCATTGTTATAAGCACCAATCAGTACGCCCTCGGGCTGCTGAAAACCGCCACTCGGATACCAAAAGCTATAGGCATCATGGTTTAAGAATGATAATCCGCCATAAATCTGCAAATCTGTTTCCCAAAAGCGCGGGGCTTGCCAAGCGACTTTGTTGGCAAAGCCAAACTCTGTGGCTGCAATGGCGTCTTTGACAGGCTGACTGAAGTTGGTTTGCAGTTTGGCAAGTAAGGGCAAGGGCAGTGTAACGACCACATAATCTGCGGTTAGGGTGGTGATCTGACTTGTTAGACGGTCCTTAACGACCACAGATGCCGATTGCTCTTGACTATTGATCGCTTGCACTTCGCTATTAAAGCGAACACGTTCACCGAGTCGTTTATGAAAGGCTTTGGGAATTTGATCCATACCGCCCACGGGCTGAAACATGGTGGGTGAAAATTCTGGGTATTCATCAATCACCAACGCGGTCCAGAGGGCAGGATTAAGTAATGATTTCAGCGGTACGGGTTCACGCTTCAAGGGTAGCTGGTTGCCTGCACCCGGTAGGGTTTTGTAGCCAGAGCGTGCAGAACCTTCATAGGTTTGTTTATCGGAGAGATCTCCCCAAATTTTGAGAAAATCTTGTAAGCTTTTACGATCGGCTTTTGAAAGCGTTGTGGCAGCTGTATTATTTTCAACCGATTGAGTGAGTAATTCGGCGATATAGCCACGTGCATCATTCACCGCTTGGCGCAATTGAAAAGGCGGTTCGGCAAGATCCGGTCTGACCAAAGCATTGCGGCTGGTATTGACGACGACTTCGAGTTCCACACCCAGTTCGCGGCAATACCCCAGCATAATTTGATGGTGACTGGGAATGCGAGCTGGCCCTGCGTTAAAATAAAAACCTTTGTCAAATTGCACGGTTTGAGTCGTGCCATCGGTATATTCAACTTTATCGCCTCCTCTCAAGGTCCAGTTCCGGCCGCCAACCCGATCACGTGCTTCAATAACTGTTACGTCGAATCCAGCGCGTTGTAATTCATAAGCTGAGACCAAACCACCAATACCAGCGCCAACGACAATCACTTTCTTACCTTGGCTTTGCGCAGCGGCTTGAGGTAGGGGCGATGTGAACGAGTCAGTGATGGTACTTTCTGATGGAGAGGAGCCCGCACGTGCGCTAAGGAATGGATAACTTCCTAAGGTCGATAATCCAATCAGTAGTTCGCGTCGATTTAAAGCCATGCCATCACCATCTCTATGATCAAAAGTACAATCTCGCGCCGGAGTTCAGTCACGAATTGCGTGTTAGAGTTGATCTTAGGGAGTGTCTTAAAATAATGGAAATACATTTTAGTGATAGGTTTATATAAAAAACTTTTATTTTAAGTTTGAACTTAATTCTTGATCTTTTATTTTAAATATTTGATATTTATATTCATTAAAGTTATAAGGGGCTCTATGTGGGCACCATTGATGAGATACTGCATCCTTTGTGCAGAAGGATATTGGTCAGATGTGAACAGATGTGTGCTCACACCCAGTGATTCGATAATTTATCGGTTTTAAGCGGTCTTTTTCTGGGGGTGGCTGCTAAGTAGAGTCTCCGCCAGTAAGTCATAGCCTTTAGTGGCTTTATTGGGATTGAATTTATAAACACGCTCACTATGTTTCAAGCCTAAACTAACGATTGCTTGTGCGATAGCAATGGTCACGGGTGCAGGATCAATCACAGGGACATCAATGCCTTGGGCACGAAGTCGCGCTGTAACGCCTTCCGCACTGCCTAAAAATCCTGTGCATCCGAGCACAATGACATCTGCACGATCTTGAAGTACGGCGATTGCTGCTTGTGTGGCCAGTGCATCATGAAGTCGTGATGGATCAGTTAATAGATTTAATACAGGAATATCAATAACCCGAATCGATGCCAGCTTGTCAATCACCGCATATTGCCGCGCTAGATTTTCAATTAAGGGTCTGACAGACTCTACAACAGTGACAATCGAGAACCTATGGCCCAGTAAAGAGGCTACGTACATCGAGGTTTGTCCAGGTCCAAAAACGGGGATACTCGTAGCCTCACGCGCCGCTGCAAGTCCTGGATCACCAAAACACGAGATAATTGCTGCATCCACGCCCTCATTTTCTGCCTGTGCGACTTGCTGAACGATCCCCGGACTTGCCAGTGCTCTAACCAATTCGATCACTATCGAAGAGGGACCGCTAACTAATGTGGCATACGATACTTCAAGGTCATCTTTTTGTAGATCCTTGATAT
>CAYJTU010000089.1:0-14551 GCA_964373105.1 uncultured Moraxellaceae bacterium
CTCAGTCGGCAATTGACGGGGGTCAATTTGAAGGATGAGAGTGATTTGATGCTGGTTGCTAAGGATAGTGTAAGTACCCCGCTCATTGATTGAGTCATGAGCGGAGCGGGCAACATGCTGATTCTATGATTTACGTTTAGCGCGATTGCTGATCAAAGTGCCGAGACCTTCATCGGTAAAGACTTCAAGTAACGCAGCATGAGGGACACGACCATCAATGATATGTGCGCTAATCACCCCACCTTTGACCGCCTCAAGTGCACAACCGAATTTGGGAATCTTTCCACCATAGATGACGCAAGTTTCGATCAAATGGTCGACATCTTGGGTCGTCAGGCCGGTGAGTACGTTTTTGTTGGCATCCAAAACGCCCGGAATGTTGGTTAGCAGGATCAATTTTTCTGCTTTTAAAGCTTCTGCAACTTTACCTGCAACTAGG
The DNA here is from genome assembly GCA_964373105.1 of uncultured Moraxellaceae bacterium. GTDB lineage: Bacteria > Pseudomonadota > Gammaproteobacteria > Pseudomonadales > Moraxellaceae > Aquirhabdus. The sequence continues at coordinate 440 of CAYJTU010000089.1, forward strand.
TCGGCATTGATGTTATAGGTATTACCTTCCTCATCAACGCCAAGAGGTGCAATGACAGGAATAAAATCGCTTTTCATGAATAAATCGAGAACGTCAGTCTTGATCCCGACTACTTCACCGACCAAGCCAAGGTCGACTTTTTGAACGAGCCCATCCGCGTCTTTTTTGTCTAGATAAAGTTTTTTAGCACGAATCAGATTGCCGTCTTTACCGGTTAAGCCGATTGCACGGCCGCCATTTTGGTTAATCAGATTGACGATGGATTTATTGACGCTGCCGCCCAACACCATTTCCACAACTTCCATGGTGGGCTCATCAGTGACACGCATGCCATCGATACGATCAGAGACCCGGCCCAGTTGTTTAAGCAGGCTATCGACTTGAGGGCCGCCACCATGGACAATTACTGGATTGATGCCTACGGTTTTCATCAGCACGATGTCGCGTGCAAAAGAGCGCTCAAGCTCTGGATCAGTCATGGCGTTACCGCCGTATTTGACAACGAGCGTTTTGCCTGCAAAACGTTGAATATAAGGCAGTGCTTCAGTTAAAACTTTAGCAACATTCAGGGCTTGGTCTTTATTCAAAGGCATAATTTTTTGCTCTAAGTCTTCAGTGAAAGTGGTGTACTAAGCTGTATATCGTTAACGCTAAATCAATGTGACATTAGGCATGGTTGCCGCCAAATTGGGCAGTTGTTTAGCGATTAAATCATAAAAAATTTGCCGAATATTTTGAACCGAGGCTTCCGTGTCTGCTTCAAAGCGTAAGGTCACAAATGCGCCCGTATTTGATGCGCGTATGATGCCAAATCCATCCTGAAAATCAAGGCGTACACCATCAATGGTAGTCAGCGTAGCATGCTCTATAAGCGCGGCATTGATCGCAAGCTCTTGGAAAAATTTTTCAGGCAGATCACTATCGAGTGGTAGATAGATGTCAGGTGTCCCTGTGCGATGCGGTAGTGTCGCGAGGATGTCACTGAGCGTTTGTCCGCGTTGGGTGAGCCACTCCAGCAGCCTCATTGCCGCATAGAGACCGTCATCTGTCGCAGAGCCGCGGCCATCATTAAAGAAATAATGACCAGAAAACTCACCCCCAAAAGACACTTCGTTGCGTTTAGACATAACCGCATGACGGATGAAGGTGCTGCCGCTACGACTCATGATCGGCCGTCCGCCGTGTGCCGTAATGGTTTGTGAAACCATACGGCTGCATTTTACATCATACACAATATCGGTACCCGGCTTGGACTCTAAAACCATGATAGCGAATAGTGCAATGAGTTGGTCAGAGGTAATGACAGTCCCGTCCTGATTGACCACGACTAAGCGATCACCGTCTCCATCAAATGCAAAACCGATATTAGCGCCGCTTTGAATGATTTGGGTGCTGAGATTGTTGAGGCGATTCGGTTCACAGGGGTCGGGATTGCCGTGAGGGTATGAGCCGTTCGGCTCAATATCGAGTCCCGTCACATGACATCCAAGCATCTCGATGGCTTGTAGAGCGGGTTTACCCATAACGCCGTTCAAGCCATCAATCATCACGCTGACATCATCACTGAGCATGACATCCGCTAAAATTTCATTCAAGTAATCTTGGGTATATGATTTTTTGCTGATCTTGCCTTGACCTTCAGTGAATTTTCTTTGCTCAGCGCGATCATAAATGTTCTGAATATCTTCGGGTAACGGGGATTGTCGCTGCGTAATCCATTTAATCCCATTGTAGTCAGCTGGACTATGGCTAGCAGTAATCATGATGCCATTACCCTGATGCTGTCTTGCGGCATAATGCATAACCGGGGTAGGGACTTGGCCAATATCAATTACTTGTATACCACTGTCGACAAGTGCTTCACGCATAATGCGCGCGTACTCTTCACTTGCTGTACGGGCATCATAGCCGACCACCACTTCAATTTGTCCACGGGTGCGGAACTCGGCACCTAAAGCCCGGCTCATGGGCAGCATCCATTGTGCAGTCAGATCACTGACTTTACCGCGAATATCGTAGGCCCTAAATATATGTTTAGGAATTGATTTAGTGATGAAAAATTCAAGTTCAGTTAGTGCAGTGTTATCTAAAGTGAATTCAGTTGCATGAGTCTTTGGTAATTCTAAAGTCGTCTCGGGCAGAGGTTTTTCAAGTCCAGTATCGAGAGCTTGCGGGGAAGTTGACCGCAGCGCCGTATTGTCTACGGAGTCTTGTTTTTTTAGTGCCTCAATCTGACTATATTGGTTAGGAATAGGCGTTAAAGGTTGGGGCTCTGATCCAATTACCGGTGAGACTTGAGGTGAAGGTGTCAGCTCTTTTGCAACGTCATTAATTTTTCTAAGTTGCTCTTCTTCAGAGTCAACAGTAGTGCTTTCGACACGTAATAGTCGAGGTTTCTGACTCATCCAAATCAGTAACGGTAGTAGTCCACTCATAAGGGTTAAAAGCGCGGCCAGAAGTGGGAGATTGTCAGCCGGATTCGATGAGGAAACATTCACTTGGCCTACGCTTAACTGCCAGCCCTTGGTTTTAATTGGCACAGGGGTTAGAGGGGCATCTGTTGGATTTGATGTTTTTAGAATCTCAACGGGTTGCTCGCTGCCAACTTTCTGCGTGAGTCTTAACAGCATATTGGGCGGTGTAATGCGCTTAAGGTCATTAGCGAGTACAGAAAAAGAGCGCTCACTGATCAGAAAGCCACCTTCGGGAATTGCTGATGCGATAGTCACCTTGGCTTGGCTTCCTATCCGAGAGACTTCCACCTCGGCCGATGCTGATTGAGCACGGTTCAGGAGGTCTTGGTCTGAGAAACTCAAGGATGCAGGAGCTGCTGCATTTGCGGGGATGATTGCTTTGACGGTGCCAATTGATTTTAACGTCGGCTGTTGAGCCAGAAGCTCCCCTTCTAGATGCCATGTCTCAACTTGTCGATTGACAACGGCAGATGCTTGTTGTCCAAAGGTAATAAGCGCCTGATCCTTTTGTTTTGTTACTAGATGATCAACCAAGCCATAACTGGCACAACTGATGATCAACGCTAAGGCGGTATGGAACAAGAGCGGTCTAATTTGATGATTCGGCAATGAGTGAGGCGTTGTCTTACTTTTCTGCATCGTCTTGCTGTTGCGGGGATTTGCCGTCTTTGCCGATTTCATCATTGAGAGTACGTCCATTTAATCTAATCAATTTGTATCTACAGTAACAGTAGTAGTCACAGGGGCCTATGAATACAAGTCGTTTCCGCAGATAAACCACGTCATGTGGTCAATGTTTTCTAAGCCGATCGTTATTACTGATCAGCTTAGAGGCAATGCCAGGTTATTGACGCCCAGTGTGGCCAAAACCGCCGGCACCGCGCTCACTTTCAACAAATTCTTCAACAATGTCAAATGAAGTTTGCATAATAGGAACGAGGACATATTGCGCCATACGCTCACCTGGTTCAAGTGTGAATGCTGTTGTGCCACGGTTCCAAACCGACACCATCAGCTCACCCTGATAATCAGAGTCGATCAGGCCGACTAAATTACCCAACACGATGCCATGCTTATGCCCGAGGCCTGAACGCGGTAAAATCAGACCTGCATAATGTGGGTCTTCAATATAAATCGACATACCCGTTTTAACGAGTATCGTGGTATTAGGTTCTAAAACCACAGCCTCGTTCAAACAGGCTCGTAAATCGATACCCGCAGAACCACTGGTAGCATGAGCCGGGAGTGGCCAAGTTGTGCCGATACGCGAATCTAAGATTTTAAGTTGCAATTTCATAGAAATTTTATCCTGTTTCATCTATTTCAAAAAAATGTTTTCTAGTCGCTTTGGGACATTCTATATAGCGACTGATATGGCCTATAGACGCCAGACTTTGAATCCCTCGGCTTCTAATTGATTGCGATCAAAACTGCCTTTGACGTCTAAGAATGGCGTATGGCCTGTGGTTTTTAGTTTAAGTTGATCAATCGATAGAGACTTAAACGCGTCATGACTTACAGCTGCAATGACGGCATCAGCATGCTGAACATCTGCAAAGTGAGCCAAATCCAATTGATACTCATGCTTTACTTCAGCCGCATCGGCAACAGGATCAACGACATGAACCGTCACACCATAACTTTGTAACTCTTGGATAATGTCGATCACCCGCGTATTGCGGGTATCACTACAGTTTTCTTTAAAGGTCAGACCCAGCACAAGTACGGTGGCCTTACCGACAGGCGTGCCATTTTGGCAGAGCATCTTGATACAGTTTTGGGCGATATGGATGCCCATGCTGTCATTAATATGACGTGCCGCCATCATCAAATCAGCATGATAACCCAGTTGCTCAGCTCTAAAGGTTAGGTAGTAGGGGTCGACGCCAATGCAGTGCCCACCCACGAGTCCTGGGAAAAATTTGAGAAAATTCCATTTGGTTCCAGCCGCTTCCAATACCTCTTGAGTATCAATACCCGCCCGCTGACAAATCAAAGCAAATTCATTCATCAAGGCAATATTGACATCGCGCTGGGTATTCTCAAGAATCTTTGCTGCTTCTGCGACTTTAATCGATGGCGCCTCATGCACGCCAGCCGTGATGATGAGTCGGTAGAGTTCGGATACGTCTGCTAAAGTCGCCGCATCTTGTCCAGAAACAATCTTCATGATTGATTCCAGTGGGCGGGCTTTGTCACCCGGGTTAATGCGTTCTGGTGAGTAGCCTAAGCGAAATTTTTTATGGGATGCCGCAAGAATCGGTTTGCAGATTTCCTCTGTCACCCCAGGGTAGACCGTCGATTCAAAGATGACGGTTGCGCCATCTTTCATATGCGCAGCGATTAAACGACTGGCCGACTCAACTGGGGATAGATCGGGCAGTTTGGCATTGTTAATCGGTGTAGGAACAGCGGTAATAATAAAGTCCGCAGCCGCAAGATCTGCTTCATCATGCGTGAAGGTGATTTTTGTAGAGGACGTAAAATGAGAAGCGTCCATTTCGCCCGTTGGATCGATGTGCTGCTGGTAGGCTGCGATTTTATCCGCGTTAATATCAAAACCAATAGTCTTTAATTGACGCCCAAATGCAAGTGCGAGCGGTAGGCCTACGTAGCCTAACCCTACGATCGCAACGGTTTTGTCCTGTATTGTCATATTTTGGTGCTCACGTTCTTGTAAACCGAAAAATAGATGATAAAAATCTCAACATGTTTTGTCGCAAAGCTTTTACTACGTAACTTTTAATATATAGCCATGTCAATTCAGTGAAAGCCAATCCACAGAACGCTATACTCATATGACGAATCAGTTTCTTTCAACAAAGCAAAGAAAAGCAAGTGATAGCTTACTTCATCAAGGCCTTCAGATTTGCCAAATAAGCCGCAGCCTGTGCTTTGGGATCAACGTTTGAAATTTTGTTTTTCTTACGACCAGACCACTCGAGCTCTTCTTCAGGCAGCTCATCTAAGAAGCGACTTGGTGTGGTCTGGCGCAAATTACCGCCCATCTTACGTTGCTCGGCTAAGGTGAGCGTCAGACCTTGCCGCGCGCGCGTGATGCCGACATACATCAGGCGCCGTTCTTCTTCGACGGTTTCTGCGGCGATCGAGTTTTTGTGCGGCAGTAATTCTTCCTCTAGGCCCATAATATAGACATAGGGAAATTCCAAACCCTTCGCAGCGTGCAATGTCATCAGATTCACTTTGTCGGTATCTTCTTCTTCTTGTTGCTGATCCAACAAGTCGAGGAGCACCAATTTTCGAATCACGCTTTCGATGTTTTTTTCATCCACATCTTCTGCGCGATTAATCAAACCTTGAATACTTGAAAATAGGGTTTCTAAGTTATCAATCTTATTCTTCTCATTCTGCGGTGTCGGCGCATTTTCCTTAATATAATCAATATAACCAGTTTCATTGATCATCTGGCGTACCAGTGGGACAGGGTTGTCATCATCATGCAAGTCACGGGTATATCGCTCAATGAACTGGGCAAACTCGTGGAGATGAAGGACTGCTTTGCGCTGACTCACCACCATGTTTAAGCGTAAATCACCCGCAGCTGAAAGCAAGGACATACTGAACTCTTGTGCAAACAAACCCAGTTTTTCCAGTGTCGCAGGCCCAATCTCACGTTTAGGCGTATTGATGATCCGCAGAAAAGCACTGTCGTCATCGGGGTTGATGATCAATCTTAAATAACTCATCACATCTTTGATTTCAGCCCGTGCAAAGAACGATGTGCCACCGGAGACTTTATAGGGAATCTGTAATTGACGGAGCTGGGTTTCTAGCACACGCGCTTGAAAGTTACCGCGATACAAGACCGCGTAGTCACTCCATGTTTTACCATTCATCAGTCGATGGGTCATGATATCGTGGACGATACGCTCTGCTTCATCATCGTCATTTCGGCAGTTCATGACGCGAATCACGTCACCATGCCCTTTATCCGACCAGAGTGCTTTTTCGAATAAATGCGGGTTGTTTTCAATGACCTTATTGGCTGCTTTTAAGATTCGACTGGTTGAGCGATAATTTTGCTCAAGCTTAATGACTTTAAGCCGAGGGAAATCCTCCGCTAACAGCGCCATGTTTTCGGGTTTGGCCCCGCGCCATGCATAAATGGATTGGTCATCATCACCAACTGCCGTGAACCGAGCTTGCACACCGACTAAAAGTTTCACCAGCATATATTGCGCGGTATTAGTATCTTGATATTCGTCGACGAGGAGGTAGTGGACGCGATTTTGCCATTTATCGCGTAATTCAGCATTCTCTTGAAGTAAGCGTGTTGGGAGGGCGATCAGATCGTCGAAGTCTACAGCGTTATAGGCACGAATATTGCGTTCGTAAAGTTCGTATAGGTGAGCAAGATGTAAGTCTTCGTTATCGATAGCGGTACTGATGGCTTGAGCAGGCATTAATAGATCGTTTTTCCAATCGGAAATGCGTCTCATGGCCTTGGCGATCAGTTCTTTACTCTCTGCACCAGACAGGTTGTCACGTTGCATCAGATCCATGAGCAAACGTTTGCAATCGTCCGCATCTAAAATCGAGAAATTGTTTTTAAGCGGTGTATGTTTAAGCTCAAGCCGGAGTAGATTTAAGCCAAAGTTGTGAAATGTTGAAACCGTAATGCCTTTCATTTTTTCGCTGGGCAGCAACTTACTGACCCGCTCTTTCATTTCACGAGCGGCTTTATTGGTAAAGGTCATCGCAACAATGCGATGAGAGGGCACATTACAGTTTTGGATCAAATGAGCAATTTTTCGTGTAATCACTGCGGTTTTGCCAGATCCTGCGCCTGCTAAAACCAATAAGGGACCGCTTACGTACTCCATGGCTTCTTGTTGACGAGGGTTTAGCGTGGATAACTTGGGTGATGTATGCGTACCGCTCATGTGGCTTTTTCTCCGGTTAGTCGGCTATTATAAAGAGCTAACATGACGATGGACATGCTTTTGTGAGATGATCATCAAAGATCTTTTACTATTGTGTTCACCGCAATTCATGAAAAATGAAATGTTTATCCGATTTTGCAGGGGCTGGATCAGGGTAAAGAAATTTTCTCAATCTACAAGTTCTATCGCTATCGATGAGATTGAAATTTTTTACAATTGAAATGTATAGTCAGTGTTTGTTGATAGGTATATTGCGTAATTAGTACAGATCAAACACTTTTGTTGTTCAGATCAAATCGAAATGAAGTAACTTTTTTTGATAAATATTAAAAGTTATGCTCTTTTGATTTATGTCTTTTTTGACGAGCCAAATGGTTAGGGACGTTTTTTTATGGATTCTGGTTCTTTAGAACAGTATGCACTGCAAGTTGCAAATGATGCACATTTGCGGGTGCTAGGACGTTTGCCATCTCAGATCGAGCTTCAAAATTTTATGGCCGATGTCATATCAACTGGTAATGCAACCGCTGCGATGAAGAAGCTTGTTGAACAGAATTTGGCATCGACAAAAAGCAACGATGCAGAGATAGACGCATTGCAATCATTATCACCCGAAGAACATTGGAAGCAAACACTTCATTTAACTGCACCCTATGTTTTGAGGTCGCTTTATTTAGGTATTTTAGGTCGAGAGCCTGAACGAGTTCATGTAAACAATGCGCTTCAAAGATTACAAGAGAGTGATTTTGTTTCCTTGATTCGAAGTTTTGAATCATCAGGTGAAAATTTCCATATTTGGCGGACTAAATTTTTGCCTGAGATGATACAGAAAGAAATAAAGCTTTCATCAAACCAAGAAAGCAGCATATCTTTGAATGGCTTAATTAAATCAGAAGTGAATAAGCTTGAATCTGATATCGAGCGTTACCAAAATTTCCACAATGCGAATAGTGGTATAGAGTTCGGATTATCTAATTATCCTCGACTGAATGTATCTGAGTCATTGGCACTGGTTTTTGTTCCTAATGAAGGGTGGCTACCCTATGCACTTGCTATTGCAAATTATTTAAATACCAATTATCAGCGTCGAAGCGTGTTTGTTTATTTGGAATGGTCTCCAGCATTAGCTCAAGCGATGTCTTTTGACACCGTTGTTTTTGATGTTATACATATCAATGAATTTCGGAAAATTCCGAACGACTCAAATTTTTCTCCAGATATAATCTGTACACATTCTTTTGGTTGGCTTGATGAAACTCGCTATCTTTTATCAAGATTTCCTGAGGCGCGTTTTTATGTGTTTGCTGACGGACTTAAAAACGGTGTTGATGCAATGCTCAGCTCCCATAAACCTATCGATGGTTCTATATTTTTTAGTTATGCACTGCCAATCCCAGAGATAAAGCATGAAATAACGATTCCAATAGACACAATTTTTAAGTACGTTGGGGATATTGCAAATGTGTACCGTTTCCAACCTAATATAGAGTTATTAAAGAATGAGTTGCCTGATTACGCAGTAATTTATCTACGCTATTGGGGTGGGGGCTATGCGTATACGATTGATTTATATGATGCAGTACAAAGTATTGTTGATACCAGTACGAAGTATTTAAGTGTTGGCGATACTGTAGTTGTAAAAAATGATGCGCGTGCAAAAGCAGAATTATTTTCTCTAGTGTGTGCCGCTTTACTCGATAAAGGTTTTAATGTTGTCCCGTTTGCGGATTACCTTTTAAAGTATGGTATCGGTTCTGCATATCAGAATTTACCTGTGGAATATTTTTTTGCAAAAGGATTGCTGTGTCGTGCGAAAGCACATGTTGTCTTAGACAGTAGCTTGGGTTATATCGTTGCCAGTAGCCCCTACATCAAAAGGCAAACAAATATCATTCTTGGTGCGGACATTAGTTTTCTTGAACAAAAAATTAAAGAATATCCCCCCCAAGATCCCCCGAGTCAAGAAAAGAACTCGATATCCATGACTATAGGAACCATTCGTCGTTATTCAAAACAATATTGTGAAGCAATTCTCAATTCAGAAGCTTGTGGTAGTCTTCAATTACTTGATAGCTACAACAATAATTTATTCCATATTCGTTTGACTTGATTTTTAACTCAAAAATTTGAGAGTTAACCAAAGATATTAAGAGGCTATATTCGATGAGCGTTAATCAATTGACACTACTGGATTGTACATTACGTGATGGCGGATATTATAACAACTGGGATTTTGATCAAGATCTAGTTGAGCGCTATCTCCAATCTATGGCAAGTAGTGGCGTAGACATTGTAGAACTTGGTTTTCGCTTTACTTTTGCAAATAAAACGAAGTTTTTAGGCCCATATGCCTATACGACTGATCGCTTTTTGAGTCAGATTGAGGTTCCACCTAGCTTAATCCTTGGTGTGATGATTAATGCCGCGGATTATTTAAAAGCACCAGAAGGTGACATCGCTGCAATTCATAATTTCTTTGCACCTAAAGCGGAGTCTAAAGTTAAATTAGTCCGTATCGCTGCTCATGTTGCAGAAGTGCCTAATTGCGGTGGCTTAGTCCGAACCTTACATGAGCTTGGATATCGTGTCGGTTTCAATATCATGCAGTCCAATAGTTGTACGGATGAAAAACTGGCTGACCTTGTACGTGCGATTCGTAATTTTGAGCATGTAGAGGTGCTCTATTTTGCAGACTCGCTGGGCAACATGGATGACGCAGAAACTCTACGTATTATTCAAACGTTGCGCTTGGAGTGGAGTGGTCCGTTAGGGTTCCATGGCCATGATAATATGGGTAAGGCTCTTGGCAACACAGTGACCGCTCTTAACAATGGTGTATCTTGGCTTGATGCAACAGTGACAGGCATGGGTCGTGGTGCAGGAAATACTAAAACAAGCGGGTAAGATAGTTCATCCTGCCCATGTCATTGATCTCGCTTGCCAAGATTTTGAGCCGATGAAAAAACATCATGGTTGGGGCATGAATGTATTTTATTACTTAGGTGCGCAGCACAAAGTCCATCCGACCTATGTACAAGACATGTTGGCCCAAGGCACTTTCTCGCCAAATGACGTGGTGACATTGATTGAGTTACTCGGTGAAAACACTGGTTCATCTTATAAGCCGCAAGGTGTCGCAAGCTTAATGACCGCACGCTTTCAAAAGGCTGCTGGACATTGGTCCGCAAAAGAGTTGTTTGCGGGACGTCCAGTCTTGATCGTTGCTGGAGGTTCATCCGCTAAACGTCATTGGCCAGCAATTGAGCGTTATATTCAGGATAAACAACCGATTGTTGTGAGTTTAAATTTACTTGATTTTATCCCTCAGCGGTATTTGTCCGTTATTGCGGTTTGTCATCCAGGTCGATTAGTACCCTTTATTAATAGTGCATCAAAAGCACCTTTGATCACGCCGATTCAGTCCTTACCTAAACTGATCAGTGAGTCGCTCAGTCGTTGTACTGTTTATGACTATGGTATGCAGGTTGATCCAACCAAAGTACTGGCTGAGGAAACTGGTTGCGTGGTGACTGACGCGCTGGTCGCGCCTTATGCGATTTGTGCGGCATTGGCGGGTGGCGCAACTCAAATCGAGTTGGTGGGCTTTGATGGCTTTGACGGTCGTGATGCACGTTACCATCAAATGAACGATGTCATTATCAAGCTACTTGAGATTGCAAAAGTCCCTGTCTACTCGTTAACGACAACGCATTACGATATTCCTCAACGTTCAATTTATAGCTTTTAAGTTGATTAACATCTTTTATTTTTGATATTGAGAGTTGCGTGAAAACAGTCATTATTATTCCAGCACGTTTTCAATCCTCACGTTTTCCTGGTAAGCCGCTCGCGGACTTACTGGGTTTGCCAATGATTGTTCATGTCTGGCAAAAATGTATCCAAGCGCTGGATGCCAATCTCGTTTATGTTGCCACGGATGATGAGCGTATCCGCGCAGTATGTGAAGCGCATGGTATTCAAGTAGTGATGACCCGTGGTGATTGCTTGACAGGGACTGATCGGGTGTTTGATGCCTCGCTACAGATCCAAGCAGATTTATACGTAAATGTGCAAGGTGATGAGCCGATGCTTGATCCTCGGGATATTCAAGTTGTACTGGATGCTGCACAACAATTTCCTGGTGAAATTATCAATGCGACCAGTGAAATTGATAATGATGTGGACTATCTTAGCCGAACCGTGCCAAAAGTGGTGGTGCGTCCTGATGGCAGATTGCTTTATATGTCACGTGCGCCCATACCGGGTAATAAAGCGGCGACCTTTATCAACGCACATAAGCAGGTTTGTATTTATGCATTCCCGCCGCAGGCTTTGAGCGATTTTGCATCTTGTCAGCAAAAAACGGCGCTTGAGGAAATCGAAGATATTGAAATTCTGCGTTTCTTAGAATTGGGGTATGAGGTTCGCATGGTTCCCGTATCGCAAAGTTCAGTTGCGGTTGATACACCTCAGGATTTAGAGCGTGTGAAGGCGTTGATGCAGGCTGTCTGAGCTCAAAGAATATTGTCATATTTTCAAGAGAGTACTGTGCTAAAGCAAAAATACGATTTTTATGTCTTTGATTGTGATGGCGTGATTCTGCGTTCAAACCAGATTAAGTCCGATGCCTTTGCATCGGCTTTACAGGGAGAACCTGAGCAGCTCGTTGCAGATTTTGTGGAATACCATAAATCAAATGGCGGTGTTTCTCGCTATGAGAAATTTGCCCACTATTATCATCATATGAGCGTGCATCACAGCGCAAGTGACGACAAGGCATCACTGACTCAGCAGGCGATTGAACGATATGCATCGATAGTGCGTCATGAGCTTGCGGCATGTGAGATGATTTCTGGTGTGTTAGATTTCATCCAAAGTCTCTATGCTCAAGGTTTACCTTGTGCGGTTAATTCTGGCGGGGATGAGCTGGAATTACATCACGTTTTTGGAGTACGTGGCCTGGATCAGTATTTTAAACATATCTTTGGATCACCTTCAACGAAGCACAACAATATGGAGCGTCTCAAAAGTGCCGGATTCATGACGGGGTCTGGTGTCATGTTTGGTGATTCACGTTCGGATTTTGTGGCGGCAGAAAGCTTTGCTTTAGATTTTGTCTATGTGCAAGAAGAAAGTGAGTGGAAAGACGGCGCGACTATCTGTGCGGCGCAGGGGTATCAGGTCATCCCAGACTTTCACGCGCTGTCGTATTAAATATAGGATGTCAGTATCTATAAGTGATTAAATAGATACTGACGTCTGACTTTGCATTGCATGCTTTAAACGCATCAATGCCGTTCTAAGCCCTTCTTCAAGGGTAGGGTGATAGTAGGGATTACGAATCATCTGTTCTATGCTAATTTGATGTTGAATCATCCACGCGATGAGATGGGCCAGATGCTCGACCTGTGGGCCAAACATTTCTGCACCGAGTAATAAGCCTGTTTTTGCATCGCCGTACAGTCGCAATTTCCCATGTTTAACCGCCATAACCCGTGCTCGGCCTTGTCGTGCAAACTCTAACTCTCCGATATAAAACGCTATACTTTGCGCTGTTAAGTCTCGATAACTTAGTCCAATGACGGCTATTTGCGGTTCAGAAAAAATGATACCGAGTGGCGTCATTGGTGTAAATTTTTCGACTCCATGATCTCTGACCGCATTTTGACCACTCAAGCGCCCTTGAAAGACGGCTTCGTGCATCAAAGGGCGGTAAAGATTCACATCACCTGCGATAAAGATCGGTTTGCGACCAATTTGGCCCGTGAGTGGGTTATACCCCGTAGGGATCCCATTACTCTCTAAAGAGATGCCAGCCTGATCTAAATCGAGCCCAGTGAGGTTTGGGCGCCTTGTGATCGCACAGAGGATATAGTCAAAAACATCCTGCTTTACGACACTGGATTTGTCTTGATAAGAAATTTTGACCTGCTTTTTCATCTTGCGGGCTGTCGATTGATTCAGGTCATGCACCAGCGTCACATCTGTTATTGTTGCACCGAGTTCTAAATCCAACTCCTGATGAAATACCTCAAGCGCATGCTGCTGTAGTGCAGGGTCGGTTAATGCACCTATTTTTACACTGCGATTGAAAAGCTTTACGCGAACGCCCAAGCGATGAAAGGCTTGGGCGAGCTCAAGTCCTTGTGCACCCGCACCAATCACGGCAAGAGAACCGGGTAACTTTTTGATTTCAAAGACGCTGTCACTGGTGAGCACACGCTTGCCTAGTTTTTCTACCCAACCTTCTGGAATCAATGGTGTCCCGCCAGTGGCGATAACGACTTTTTGGGCTTGGATGATCTCTTCACCGACCTGTACGGTATTTTTGTTGATAAAACGGGCATAACCCGAGAGTTTATGGTGTTCAGGAAAATTACTCACAGTCTTGAGCACGGCGTTTGCAAAGAAATCGCGCTCCAATCTTACGCGTTTCATAACCGCTTCTGGATCAACGGTCAGTTTTGCTTTAAGGCCGAAGACGTCAGCGGTTTTGATGTCATGAGCACGATTAGCAGCAGTGATGAGCAGCTTGCTTGGCATACAGCCCACACGGGCGCAGGTCGTACTCCATTCCCCACCATTAATCAGTAAGACACTGTCTGTGACTTTAACGGCCGCGTGGTATGCCGTCTGGCCTGCTGTCCCCGCACCAATAATCAATGTATGTACATGTCTAGTGATGGTTGGGGAGGAGCTTGTCTTTCTTTGAGGCGCTGTTTTCTGGTGTGTTG
>CAYJTU010000090.1:0-4306 GCA_964373105.1 uncultured Moraxellaceae bacterium
GACCTTGGAGCTTATTTCTGAAAAGCCATTATTTCCTGAGCGAACTCAGTCGTACCCAGATTATAATCAAAGCGTGCGTGGGTATAAATATTTCTCCCATGCATTATTAATGAGATGTCACGCCTGAAATAGCCCAGATATTAAAAACACGCGACCAGAGAAATTACTAACGAAATATGAATCTTAGTCCACAATTCACACAAAGCTTGTACATAGCCAACAAGCAACTCTCTCTCAAATGTAAGCAATTTTGTGCTACATTGCACAATACGCATTTTTTACTTCTGGCTTCTGCTGCATGACGACAACTTCCGCACAATCACCGTCGACAACGTCCCAAGTGCCCTCCTCATCATCTACAAATTTGGTTGAAGCGCGCACGCTTTCATTCAGTTGGGGCGAACGGGTTATTTATGATCGACTCAATTTAGTGATTCGACGCGGCCAAGTCACTGGCATTATGGGCCCATCGGGTACCGGTAAAACCACACTCCTAAAACTGATCGGTGGTCAATTACTGCCGGATTCAGGTCAATTATTGCTGAATGGCCGCAATGTTGCCGACATGAGCCGTACTGAATTATTTGCAGCACGGGCACGGATGGGCATGCTCTTTCAAAGTGGCGCACTGTTTACCGACATGAGCGTTTTTGAAAACGTTGCATTTCCGCTGCGTGCCCATACTAATTTATCTGAAAATTTGATCCGTGAGTTGGTCGGCTTAAAATTAGAAGCAGTGGGGCTGCGCGGAACCGAAGATCTGATGCCTGCCGAACTGTCGGGGGGCATGAACCGCCGTGTTGCGCTGGCTCGTGCAATCGCACTGGATCCCGAATTGATCATGTATGACGAGCCCTTTGCAGGACAAGATCCGATTGTGATGGGTGTTTTGGTGCGTCTCATTCGTGCCTTGCGTGATGCACTGGGTTTGACCACAGTCATCGTCTCTCATGATGTCACCGAGACATTATCGATCTCAGACTATGTCTATGTGGTTGCCGATGGCAAAGTAATGGGTGAAGGCACACCGGAACAACTGCGTCAGTCGGATTCGGCTTTCGTCCAGCAGTTTTTGAAAGGCGAAGCGGATGGACCGGTCAAGTTTCAATATAGCCAACTCCCCTACCTCGGGAATGTGTCAAGCTCGATTAATGGCAACGCCCAGCAAGATGCGGCATCTGGTGCTGTGAACAATAGCAAGGACAACGCATGAAGATTTTGGATATGGTGTCATCGTCGACGAGAGAGTATCAGCAATGAAATGGATACAGTTACTGGGTCGTGATGTCATCGATCGCATTACTGGCATCGGTGCAGCTGGTGTATTACTCGGTCGCTCAGCATTTGGGATACCTAAATGGTCTGGACTCGGCCTGTTCTGGCAACAGATGTATCGCGTCGGTGTGATGTCGCTACTGATTATTTTAGTATCGGGTTTATTTATTGGTTTAGTACTGGGCTTACAAGGTTTTACGATTTTATCGAAATACGGTAGCTCGCAGGCGCTCGGCACCATGGTCGCGTTGACCTTGGTGCGCGAACTGGGTCCTGTCATTACTGCGTTGCTCTTTGCGGGCCGAGCAGGTTCAGCACTGACCGCAGAAATCGGCTTGATGAAAGCCACAGAGCAGTTGGCCAGTATGGAGATGATTGGTGTTGATCCCTTGCGCCGCATTGTCGCGCCGCGCCTCTGGGCTGGAATCATCAGCATGCCGATGCTGGCGATTGTGTTCTCTGCCGTCGGAATCTTGGGTGGCAAGTTAGTTGGCGTGGATTGGCTCGGTGTCGATGAAGGCTCGTTTTGGAACAGCATGCAGATCAATGTGAATTTTACCAATGACGTCATCAATGGCGTCATTAAAAGTGTGGTATTCGGGGTGGTGTGTACGTGGATTGCAGTGTATCAAGGCTATGCAGCCACACCGACTTCTGAAGGAATTTCTACAGCGACAACCAATACGGTTGTATATTCATCGCTGTGTGTTTTAGGTCTTGATTTTATTCTGACTGCGGTCATGTTCGGAGGGTTGTCATGAGAACTCGTGGTGCAGAGTTTGGGGTCGGGATTTTTATTATTTTAACGATCGCCGCTATATTTTTTCTGGCGCTACGCGTCAGTGGTTTACTCAGCGAAATCGATAAAGGTGGCTATACAGTAACCGCACACTTTCAGAACATAGGTGGGCTGACACCTCGTGCTAAAGTAACCCTAAGTGGTGTGGTGATTGGACGTGTGACCAACATCGCACTAGATCCAAAACGTTTGGATGCCGTAGTCACGCTGCAAATCGATAACAGCATGAAAGAGATCAGTACCGACTCTACCGCAAGCATTCTGACTGAGGGTTTGATTGGTGGACAATATATCGGTATTTCAATCGGTGCCGATGACACCATGCTGAAAGATGGTGGTGAAATCGAACAGACTCAAAGTGCGTTGGTGTTAGAAGACCTGATCAGTAAGTTCTTGTTTACCAAGGCCACTGAGCCAACGCCTAGCGCTGAAGCACCCGCCACCGCTCCGGCTAAAGCCGCCAGTAGCGCTGCATTTTAAAAGTGTCAATGTGATGGAGTCGAGCGCGCATGCCTCCATCACTTAAAAGCCCTATTACAAATCTATCTGCCCTTTTATTCGCAATATGTTTGGAGTTTTTTGAATGAAACGTATCCTTTTTCCAACAGTCACAGCGCTCACGCTGTCTAGCCTATTTTCAATGTCGACTGCCTTTGCAGCCGTTGAGCCAGCACCGGTCTTTGTGAAAAGAATTGGCGATGCCTTGATCACGCGTCTGGTCAGTGAACGCGGGTCTTATAAGAAAAACCCTGCGATTTTGAATCAAATTGTTCAACAAAACATCGAACCGTATATCGATTTTGAAGGGTTCTCACGGGGGGTGATGGGGCCATTTTATCGTCAAGCCACCCCGCAGCAACGTGTCGCCTTTGCGCAAACCTTTAAAGAAAGTCTGATTCGCACCTACTCCAAAGGCTTAGCGTCTTATGACAATGAGAGCTATACCATCCGTCCTTTCGTTGAAGGTAAAGATCCCAGCAAAGCCGTGGTCAATATGGACTTCAAAACCGATACCGGTACGATTGTTCCTGTCGCCTACCAGTTGGTGCAAAGTGGTGACTCTTGGAAACTGCGTAACCTGCAGTTGAATGGCATTGATATTGGTCTCACTTTCCGCAACCAATTTGCGACTGCGGTGCAAACCAATAAAAACAACTTGGATTTGGCGATCAAGAACTTTATCCCTTCAGCCAATGCATCGGGTCAGTGAGTAAGCAAACCTTGAGTCACGCTGAAATTCCCGCCGAGTCGATCGACCATACCCCTGCAAGCTTACAGCTTGCAGGGGATACGCTGCTGATCAAAGGTTCCGTACACTTCGGTAATGCGAATAGCATTTACCAGCAAGGGATGACGGCATTAAAGGGCTTAAAAGCAGAAATGATTACTGTTGATTTGGCGCTACTGAGTCAAAGCCACACCGTGCTGCTGGCGGTGATCGTGCAGTGGATCCGCAGCTTAAACAGTGGTCAACACCTACATTTGGTGAATGTCCCTGCCAAAATGCAATCGATCATCCAGACGTCACGTTTGCAGGAAATTCTGTGATCAGTTAGACAACCACCGAATTTTATGATCCAAAAAAAAGAGAATTCATTGCTGAATTCTCTTTTTTTTTGCCGCTTTTATAGCGCTTGTGATGCAATCAAACTACAACCAACCACGTCTACGAAAATAGAGTAGCGGGACGAGAAAGAATAACAAGACGATGCCCATGGTGAAGATAAAACCATAGTGGCTACTCGGATTCACAAAAGGCAAGCCGTTGACGTTCATCCCGAAAATACCGGTCACTAGCACAGGCGGCGCCAGCATGCTTGAGATCACCGAGAAGCGTTTGATGATGTCACTTTGCTCGGTGTTAATGAAACCGGAGGTGGTATCGAGTAAAAATCTGACTTTTTGAAAGAGGAAGGCATTATGCTCAACCAAAGAACGCACATCTTCATTGAGCTCGCGCACATCGACGTCATACTCATGACTCCCCAGCGCACGAGGACGACTTAAGAAATTAAGCACACGGCGCAAATCGATCAAACAGAGCTGTGCCTTTCCAAGCACGTCGTCCTGCTGGGCCAAACGTGTCACCATGTCATCGAGATCGAGATGATATTCACGATGGTGATTATTCAAAACCTCAGTGGTGCCTTGTTCAAGGTCCTTATGCACATCTTCTAAAATATCCGCCAGCTCATCTAGCTTGGCTTCTAATAACCCCAAAAGGATCCACAC
>CAYJTU010000090.1:4316-14373 GCA_964373105.1 uncultured Moraxellaceae bacterium
CACACTGGATCTTTATAATTCAAATCATAGTCATTGCGATGAGCACGCGCCCGGAAAGCACGGAACGACAGTAGCTTATGACCGCGAACAGTGAACAGTCGATCTTTATGCAGAATAAAAGCGACGGTATGCGCTGAGGCTAAAATATTACTGGACAGCTCGCCTTCGCCATCTGCCGTTGAATTTCTATTTTTACTGAGGAAATAGGTACTGATGTGTAAAACACCATCATCATCACGATAGTAACGTGCCGAGGCCGAAATATCTTCAAGAGACTTTAAGGTGGGAATGTTTTGTTCATAGGCTTCAGTCACCCATTGCTGCTCATCTTGCGACGGCGCAATCAGGTCAATCCAAACGAGATCAGGCGCAAGATCAAATCCACCGCGTAACGTGACTTCTCGTAGACCGCCCTGCTCGGTGGCTTGAAAGGCTTCCAGCATAGCGTCTCCTCCCGCCATCTTGCGGAGTTGATGGGCTGTTAAAAATGCTCTGTAAGCATCTCCCTATGGTAGTGGACTATTCTAATGATTGCGTCTGATAAAAGGCAGTATTTAACGTAAATATTCACACTCTTTTCGCGCATATCTTATGTAAACCGCATACTTTTTAATCATTTCGCTTTATCGGCTTTTACGGCTTGCCACAACAATCCCCGCAACCTCAACCACACCCTGATGTTTTAAGAATTGAGCCAGACTGAGCAGTGTACTTCCCGTCGTTAAGACATCATCGATCAGTGCCACACGACGTGGGAATGGCTGTGCACTTGGACCTTCAACCCGAAAGATGTCTTCAACATTTTGCATCCGTTCCGCACGGCTGAGTCCCTTCTGACGTAAGCCATCTACACGTGTGATCCCGCCCAAGAGTGGAATCTGCCACTGATCCGACAACCGTTTGGCGAGTTCTTGACTTTGGTTAAATCCGCGCGCGCGTAACCTTGCATCGGACAGAGGAACCGCAAGCAGTGCATCGACTGCGGGACGTTGCAGTTGAATCAAGCCATGAAGCAGCACGTGCATGAGATCCAAGCGTTCCTGATATTTGTACAAATGAATTAAACGATCAATCGGCCACGCATAGTCAAATGCGACTTGAATTGGCAACGCCTGAACGCTGAGTGTCTCGCTGCGCCATGGCAGATCGCGATAACAACCCGCGCAAAGCGGTCCTTGTTGGACCACTGACGCTTGGCAAAGCAGACACGATAGCCGCGTACCGCGCAAAAAAGTGGGCATCTGCAGACTCATCCTCACACCCGTGCGTAGCGCGGTGCTGTAGGCAACCAGCGATTCATCAAAGCATCGCTCTTCAGCGGTTCACGCTTCAGCATTTCAGTTGCGATCCTCTGAGCCTCTGGCAGCAGATGCTGGTCACGCTGTAATTGCACCAATCGAAAACCAAGCAGACCCGTTTGCCGAGTTCCGAGGATTTCACCTGGTCCACGCAGTTCCAAATCTTTTTCGGCAATCACAAAACCATCGGTGCTATTGCGCAGTGTCGATAAACGCTCGACACCTGTCTCCGATAAAGGCGCTTTGTACATCAGCACACAGAAACTGGCAGTGGCGCCGCGACCCACCCGCCCCCGCAACTGATGCAACTGTGACAAGCCTAAGCGTTCGGCGTTTTCAATGATCATCAGTGAGGCATTCGGCACATCCACACCCACCTCAATCACGGTGGTTGCGATCAGTAGATGCAAGGCATTGGCTTTGAATTGCTGCATGACGGCCTGCTTTTCCTCAGACTTCATGCGGCCATGGACCAGCCCTATGCGCAGATGGGGTAAGCGAGCGGATAACTCCGCATAGGTATCTTCCGCCGCTTTGGCATCCAAGGTTTCGGACTCTTCAACCAAGGTACACACCCAGTAGGCTTGTTTGCCTTGTGCACAATTGGCGGAAACCCGTGCAACCACTTCTTCACGGCGCTCAAAAGGGACCGCCACCGTGGTGATCGAAGTTCGTCCTGGCGGCAGTTCATCAATCACCGACGTATCAAGGTCACCATATACACTCATGGTCAGCGTACGTGGGATCGGGGTTGCCGTCATGACCAGTTGATGAGGACTCATACCGGCCATGCCTTTTTCACGCAGAGCCAGCCGTTGATCCACCCCAAAACGGTGCTGCTCATCAATGATCACCAGCGCAAGATTGGCAAACTGCACACTGTCTTGAAACAGCGCATGGGTGCCGATCACTAATCTGGCAGCTCCACTGCTGACGGACAACTCTGCCGCCGCACGCGCCTTGCCTTTCTGCTTGCCCGCAAGCCATGCGACGTCCACACCTAACGGTTCAAACCACTGTTTAAAATTGATAAAATGCTGCTCTGCAAGAATCTCTGTCGGCGCCATTAAAGCCACTTGCCAGCCAGCCTCCAGTACATGACAAGCCGCCAATGCGGCAACCAAAGTCTTTCCCGATCCCACATCACCCTGCACCAAACGCAGCATCGCATGCGCTTGCTTGAGATCAGTTTCGATCTCGCGTCCGACTCGAAGCTGTGCCGCTGTCGGCTTGAAAGGCAAGCGCGCAAGGAGCGCTGGTGCGAGAGTTTGGCTTATAGGGACCACCGGGGCTTTTTTAAGCTGCATATAATAGCGCCGACTAAGTAGACTCGCCTGATGAGCCACAAGCTCTTCAAAGATCAGCCGAATTTGCGCAGGATGACGATACGACAGCAGTGCACTGACATCCGCATCACTGGCAGGCTGATGGACTTCACGCAGGGCTTGACGCAGGCTATAGGGCTGCGGCAGCGCTGTAGGCGGTAATAACTCTTGTAAATCCGTCGGGAACTTCTTAAAGACTTGATCCACCAGCATGCGCAGCTTCGCTTGACTCAAACCCTCGGTGGTGGGATAGATCGCGGTGAGTCGTGATGGCGGCAACGCCGCGCCTTGACTCACCATCTGCACATCAGGATGGGACATTTCAAGCCCACGCCCGCCCATCCGCACTTCGCCAAAGGCGCGGAGCGTTTTGCCAGTTTGAAATTTATCCTTCATGCCGGGATACAGTTGAAAGAAACGTAAGGTGATACGCCCTGCACCATCGCTGATGTGGACCAGCAATGATGTCCGACCACCATGGCGCGCACTGGTCAACGGGTGCTCTGTCGACTGCACAACTCCCTCGATCAAAGCACTCTGACCCGCTCGAAGCTCAGCAAGGGGGATAATACGACTTCGGTCCTCATAGCCTCTGGGCAAATGAAACAACAGATCACTCGTGTTATAAATACTTAACTTGGCCAGTAATTGCGCGACCTGCTCACCCACGCCACTCAGCATTCGTATTGAATCATTCATAAAAAAATGAGCTACCCGCAAGTCAAAAAAGGATATGTTTCCGATGCATCCACGTATCGATAAATTAAATCATAAAAAAAGGAAGCACATGGCTTCCTTTTTGAAACTTTAAACCGATTAAGAGGCGGTAGCAACCGTTTCAGTGGCGGCAGGGCTAGACGCTGTTGCTGCGGCACTCGCTGCTGCTGCGCTGGCATCTGCTGCGGCATCGGCAGCAGGTACAGCTGCAGTTGCTGCATCTGTTGCTGCTTGAGCGGCTTGAGCGGCGCTATCAGCAGTCGCTGCAGTATCCTGTGCTTTCTGCTCATCTTTTTTCTGACAACCGACGATCGCAAGCGTGGATGCAATGGCTGCAGCAAGGGCAATTTTTTTCAATTGAAGTGACATAACAGATCTCTTAAAAGATAATAAAACGGGCAGACAAAACAATAGCACATCCTGATGCCATCTCGCACTAACCTTGTAAAACAACACCGCACCATTCGTGCAAACATCCATCAGATCCTCTGCGGGATCGTAAATGCAGCAAACTCAAATAACAGGCATCAAAAAAGGAAGCCGAAGCTTCCTTTTTTCAACACTGTACAAAGGATCGATTAAGATGCAGTTGTAGTAGTAGTTGTAGTAGTTTCAGAAGCTGGTGCAGTTGCAGTTGCTTCAGATGCTGGTGCAGCAACTACTTCAGAAGCTGGCGCTTCAGTTACAGCTGGAGCAGACGCTTCAGTAGTAGTAGTAGTTGTAGTTTCTTCAGTTTTCTTAGTACAACCAACGAAAGCTAAAGAAGCAGCAATAGCAGCAGCGATTGCGATTTTTTTGAGTTGCATAGCATCACTCTCACATATAAAAAAAGGGGGATTTAAAAACCAACTGTTAATCTGCACTTTTTTTGCTATTAATACCTACATTATCAAAACGTAGGCGCAAGAGCTCTCAGGACAGACTAAATGGTGATACGATCTTAGCATTGGTTTTTGCGAAAAACCACTGTTGTTTCATAAAAATTTTTAAAGCACGGGTTCACACATTAAGAATTTAAATATTTTCTCAAAAAAATCATACAGATACACTTAAACACAAAAATCCAATAAAAATGAACTACAAGCTAATATGCTCTTGTTTTTCCTCAGTAACGAAGATAATTCGATCAGTTTTTTGCTGCTTGGCCTGCCCCAGAGAGTCATGCATCCGCCGCAGCAAAGGATCAATTGCGACATGGTCGAGCGAAATTTGACTCACGGCAAATGCCAACTGCACCGCTTTAAGTGAGACGGTCACACTCATCAGATCTTTGGCCAGGCTACTTGCCCCCGCAACCGACGTATCGCACAGTAAAATCACCAAATCCTGTTGGTCGACTTGCACCAAGACATCACTGCGGCGCACCCGACCGACAATCAGACTGACAAGACTCTGCATGGTCTGCAGGTGGTTGATCCGCCCCTCAGCACGGATCATGATCAGACTGATCGGTATCTTATTGCGCTGATGATAGGGCAGTAAATAGTGCAGACTGGTATGTAAGGCTCTCAGACGCGGCAAACCACTGATCGGATTCAAATCAGTTTCAATATCGGACTGTTCATCCCCAGTTTTCTCAAATCGCCATGCGCCGAGCAGCGCAAACAGCACCAACAGGGCCTGAACTGCATGAATCGGCATCGGCAAGCTGCTGGCCAGGTCCCCAGAGAAATGGGCAACCAACAATGCAAACGCCCCCAAGATCACGCTTTGACTTAAAATAAATCGCCCATTTAAGCCTTGTAACATGGCAAGCATCGCTGCAACAGCGACGCCAAAACCAACCACCGCATTGCCAGGGAAAATCGCCAGTAAACAAGCCACCAAAACCCCATCACAGACACTAGAGGCGATAAAAACTTCACGTCGATTTACCCAGATCATTTGACAGACAAACAGGAGGGTACTGATCACACTGTAAGCAAAGCACAATAATGTAAAAGGACTCGTCAACCATGCCATGAGCACAGCGCTATGCCACTGACCCAAGGGAATCAGTGTCCATTGCATGGTCCAGCTCAAGATGATCAGTGCAAGAAGTCGAATCAGCAGACCCGAAAATTGCTGCTGAGCTAATCGACGATAAATACTGGGAGAGATTAAAGCTGCAGGACGAGACAACATGAGTTAAGTCACAATGAAAAAAAGATAATGTCTGATGTTTAAGGTGATCATCTGTTTTTCACATGGCGTGAAAAAACAGAATCCGATCTAACGCTACTTCCTTGAACAGGCCTTGATCTGAAACATTTCTAAAACTGGACGCTGACCCACATTGTAGATCATCGCCCATCAATGAAGATGATAAACACCTCAGCGGATTAGCGGACTGCTGCGCCCCATGCGGGCACGACAGTCTGCATCAGCGGCTTCAACAGCTTCAGTGGACAAGCAAAAACCTGACCATTATTCAAGAAGTCTGCGCCGCCTTTGGCATCAACCACCGTACCACCGGCTTCGCGTACCAAGAGCTCTCCCGCAGCGATATCCCAGCTTTTCAAGCCCAACTCGAAAAAGCCGTCATAGCGACCGGCTGCGACATAGGCCAGATCTAAAGCTGCAGAACCACAGCGACGAATATTCGCACCGGCTTCAGTCACAGCCAATAAAGATGCAAAATGTTCTTTGGCAAAACTTTTGACCTCACCGCCGCGCTCAGCACGGTACGGATGACCCACCGCCAAATTGGCATGTTCAAGACTGGTTTGCTCAGAGACACGCAAACGGCGCTGATTGAGCAAGGCACCACGTCCACGACTGGCACTGAACATTTCATCACGGACTGGATCATAGATCACGCCGTGCTCAGTTACGCCTTTGTACTGCACCGCGATCGAAATACAGAAATGCGGCAAACCTTGAACAAAATTGGTCGTGCCATCTAAAGGATCAATAATCCAGCACCACTCAGGCTCACTGCCTTCCTGGAAACCTTCTTCTTCGCCTAAAAAGCTATGTGTTGGATAGCTTTTACGCAAAGTACTGATCAATAAACTCTCCGCGTAGCGATCGACACGCGTCACTAAAGTCTTCATGCCATCGGAGCCTTTGCTCTCTACTTGAAGATCAATTTTATGGCGGTTCTGATGCGCCTTAAGAATTTCGCTGCCGACTAATTGCGCTGCGCGCGTCGCCATCACCACCATGGGTTCCATGTACCGTCACTCTTTAAATAAGGCTTGTCTGTAAAGTTGCGTATTCTAACGTATCCGAGCACCTTACGGCTAGGAAACCGCTAAAAAAGCCTGCTACGTCATTAAAAAGATCGCTTTATGCGTCGCGTATCGGCATGTCAAAACCTGACGCCCCTGCTCACCGCCCTTTTAAGCCCACTTAACGTTAATATAATCGACGCTGCAAGCGTGAAAAAAACATGCATGTTTTAACCAAACAATCCAAATTAGACCTTTTAGTTAGAAATTGAATATCGTTGTCATTTATTCCTAAAAGTAAACTTCGGCAAGCATGCTAGATTTCGTGTTTACAAATTTAGACATGGTTCACGCAATGTTTCAACACTCTATACCATCTCGCTACACGTTTCCTTTATCAGCGCTCGCCTTGGCGCTGGCTTCTTTTACCTCGCCAAGTTTTGCTGCGGAGAGCCTAGCGGCGGCTGAAGCCGCACCGCAACAAGTAACTGTCACCGGATCGCGTATTTCTCGCGCCCAGAAAGAAGGTGCAACCAGTGTCACGGTGATTACCAGCGCCGATCTTGAGAAAAAAGGCTATACCAACGCGTTTGATGCCCTCAATGGTCTGACCCAAAATACAGGATTCACCCAAGGCGCCGATTTCGGCAATACCTTCACCCCTGCTGCGAATGCCATCAGTCTACGTGGCCTAGGCCCCAATCATACCTTGACGCTGATCAATGGTCGCCGTGTTGCAGACTATCCTGTTCCCTATGATGGGTCGGAGAACTTCGTCAATCTGGCCAATATCCCTACTGCCATGGTAGATCGGATTGAAATCCTCAATGGCGGCGCTTCTGCTATTTACGGATCAGATGCGATTTCAGGCGTGGTCAATATCATCCTCAAGAAAAAGTTTGACGGCGTGGAAGTCAACGTGAAAGGCGGTGGCACCAGTCGCGGGGGTGAAAACCTACGCTTTCAACTCAGCGGTGGCAAAACTTGGGATGATTTAAATCTGGTCTACGGTTTAGAGGTGAGTGGTCGTAACCCCATCTGGTCACGCCAACGTGACTTTATGGCAGACCGCACCCGTCTGGGTGAGGCCCCAACGATTGTGTTGGGTCGTAAAGATGCTGAAACAGGCAAGTATCTCAACCTTGGGGGCTGTAACCCATCTGCTGGACTCTTTGGCGGCAGTGTCACCAGCATTGGCAATCGCTGCGTAAGCGGTAAAGCCAACCCCACCTACTGGACGGTGCAAACCCAAAATCAGAGTGAAAATGGCTACTTAAGCCTCGACTATACCTTAAATGAGCATACCAACCTATTCGGGGATCTGCTGTTTGGTTTCAACCATACTGAAAACAATACCCGCGGTCCCAGTTGGACCTCTGCGGCAAACTCTACCGCGTATTTCTTAAATCAAGGCACCGGCGGCTTTGAGACTTGGACCAAACGCTTTGCACCCGAAGAGCTCGGCGGCGTTGGACGGGTCAATAAAGAGTGGGATGACACCTCTGCCAACTTGAACTTTGGGGTGCGTGGCGATATCGGCGACTCAAGCTGGAAATATGAAACCGCCTATAGCGGCTCTGTGTATAACAGCAAAGCCAGTGTTTATGGTCGCCTGCTCTCCAATGTCGACAGTTTCTTTCTAGGGCCCCAGCTAGGGGTGGATGCCGATGGCGTGCCGATCTACAATCCCAATATTGATCGTTTAAACCGTCCGCTAACCTCAGCAGAATTTCAAAGTATCTCAGGGCGCTCGATTGAACGGGATAAATCATGGCTACAGACCTTAAGCGCCTCTGCCAACGGTGAGCTCTTTAATCTGCCTGCGGGTGCTGTGAAACTTGCCGGTGTGGCCGAGTATGGTCGCCAAGGTTTCTCCAATACCCCTGATACACTGATCAATGACGGAACCTTTTACAACGTCGCAAAGACCAGTAGTTTTGGTGGAACACGGACCCGCCAAGCCCTCGGCACGGAACTTTTTATTCCCGTGTCATCCTTACTCAATGTCAACTTGTCTGGACGCTATGACCGCTATGCGCTGTCCGACAGCAGTATTGATAAATTCACCTATGGCAGCAGCTTTGAATTCCGCCCTGTGAAAAGTTTACTGTTTCGCGGTAATTATGCATCGAGTTTCCGCGCACCGGACATGAACTATCTGTACTTGAAAGAGCAGCGTGGCTACTACTCATCCACCACCGATTACTGGCGCTGTAAACAATCAGGTCAACCGCTCAGCACCTGTGAGTTCAACAACGTCTCTCCAGGTAATAACTATACCTTGACTGGCAATCAAGCACTGAAACCCGAAGATGGTAAATCCTTTGGTTTTGGTTTCGTTTGGTCTCCGACCAAGAAAGCGGATATCTCAATCGACTACTGGGATATCACCATTAACAACCTCGTGACCAATCTCGACTCAGACAAAATCTTGCGCACGGAGTCCGATTGCCGCAGTGGAGTTCGTGATATCAACTCTAGTCTATGCCAAGACTCGATCGCACGTGTCACCCGAAATGCTGATGACGCGGTCGTCGATCCGGGTGCGATCAACCGTATCCATATCATCCCGATTAATGCGGCTAGAGAGCATGTTGCAGGTGTCGATTTAGTCGGGAAACTGCGCTTTGATACCAGCGACTGGGGTAACTTTCTATGGACGACCAACTACACGCAAGTGCTGCGTCACTCTTATCAGCAATCTGGTGATGACCCGAAAGATAACTATTTAAAAGATTTAACCAACACCGATTGGCCGAATAAGCTCAATACCAGTCTGACTTGGAATCTGGATAAAGTCTCATCGACCGTATTGCTCAATCGTAATGGTAAAATCCCTAATGGCGAACAAACGGGCTATCTTAAACCCGGTGTGACCGTTAACTGGAGTGCCAGCTACCAAGTGACGCCAAAAGCCAGCGTTGCACTGATCGTCAACAATGTTTTTAATACCATCAAACGCGATGATACAGGCGGCTGGCCTTACTACCCCGTTGGCAACTATTCGCCCTTTGGTCGTCAAGGCTGGTTAGAGTTTAACTATCATTTCTAAATCATGATGATGTAGAAGCAAAAAAAATCCCACGACATCGTGGGATTTTTTATAAGTAAGACGTAAAGATTTAAACAGGCTCGGCATAATCGATATTGAGACCAAACAAACCCACGACATCGAGCAATTGATCACTTTCAGGCTCTAAAGTGGATCGATTGACCAGATAGTCGCCATCCCAATCCGCATAGCGTGTCGCATTGCTGGCCAGATTCACACCATAGTCATCTAGCGCATTTTTTTCACGTTGATTTTGCTCAAGCTGAAAGCCTTGCTGCCCCAAGAAGAACACCAAATCAGTCATCGCCTGCTCAAGGCGCCAGCCATTTGCGGTGTAGAGTGCCATTTGCGGCATCGCATTCAAATCACAAGTCAGCCATGCTGTACTGCGGGTTTGCAGGCGAATCCGCTCAAAACTCTCAAACACCTCGTAGGTAAAGGAAAATGGATTTTCAAAACGTCCCACGCCAACAATCTCACCTTGACCAGCAAACTCAAGCTCGGTGGGCAACA
>CAYJTU010000091.1:0-14231 GCA_964373105.1 uncultured Moraxellaceae bacterium
TGAATGGTCTGTCATACAGCCGTTTGATCAATGGCCTGAAAAAAGCAGAAGTGATTATCGACCGCCGTGTGTTGGCTGATATCGCGATGCATGATGCGATTGCATTTAGCGCCATTGCTGAAAAAGCAAAAGGTGCGCTCGCTGCTTAATTGACGTTAAGTTGCGTTAAAACAAGAAGCCACCTGAACAGGGTGGCTTTTTTGTTGTCGTTTTTGTGGGTTCTTGAGGGGATAACTCTCCGCAATTGATGATTTTAAGTTAGAATTCGTAGCCCGTTTTTAATGGTTCACCATGTTCTTAAAGAAATTACTGTAATTTGCAGTATGACGAGAAATGATATGTCACAAGATTCCGCTGTTTCTAATGCCGCTCCAAATGCAGTGCCATTAGAGGACTTAACCGCCAATGCGCTTAGCGCCATCGCAGCCGCCCATGATCTGGCCAGCCTAGAGCAAGTCCGTGTCCAATTTACTGGCAAAAAAAGCCAACTGGCCGAAGTCTCCAAAGGTTTAGGAAAACTAGATCCAGAGGCGCGAAAAGTGCAAGGCGCGGTCCTGCATACGATTCGTGAGAGCATCAACGATGCCTTGAATCAGCGCCAAGCTTTGCTGCAAAAAGCAGCCCTTGATGCCAAGCTTGCCAGTGAAACCATCGACATCACCCAAGACGGTCGTGGTCAACAGCCGGGCAGCATCCATCCAGTGACGCAAGTCATGGAGCGCATGTGTCAGTTCTTTGTCAAAGCGGGCTTTACCGTAGAGTCTGGGGCGGAAGTCGAAGACGACTATCATAATTTCGAAGCACTCAATATTCCGAGCCATCATCCTGCGCGTGCGATGCATGATACGTTTTATTTTGATGCACACCATTTACTGCGTACTCATACCAGTTCGGTACAGATCCGCACGATGGAAGCGCAGCAGCCCCCGATTCGGATTATCTGTCCGGGCCGTGTCTATCGCTGTGACTCCGACCAAACCCACTCTCCGATGTTCCATCAGATCGAAGGTTTAGTCGTGACGGAACACACCAGCTTTGCTGAGTTAAAAGGCTTGATCGTGCAGTTCCTCAATGTGTTCTTTGAGCGCGAGCTAACGATTCGTTTCCGTCCATCTTATTTCCCCTTTACCGAGCCAAGTGCAGAAGTGGATATTATGAATGAGCATGGGCGCTGGCTTGAGGTATTGGGCTGTGGCATGGTGCATCCGAATGTGCTGACAAGCTGTGGTATCGACCCTGAAAAATACACCGGCTTTGCATTTGGCATGGGCATTGAGCGCTTTGCCATGTTGCGTTATCAAGTGAATGATTTGCGGATGTTCTATCAAAATGATGTGCGTTTCTTGCGACAATTTGCTGCACCAACTGTTTCTACTGAGCCAGAACAATCCACAGTCCAGTCAGTTGAGGTGCAAGCATGAAAATCAGTGAAAGTTGGTTGCGCAGTTGGGTCAACCCTGCGGTAGATAGCGAAGCACTTGCTCATCAGTTGACGATGGCGGGACTTGAGATTGATAGCAATGAGCCTGTGGCGCCGTTTTTTCATGGTGTCGTCGTTGGTGAAGTGCTGACAGTTGTTCAACATCCCGATGCAGACCGTTTGCGTGTAACGACGGTGAATGCTGGTGCGAGCGTGAATAATGGCGAACCCTTACAGATCGTCTGCGGCGCACCCAATGTGGCTGTGGGCCTGAAAGTGGCGGTAGCCTTGATCGGTGCGGTACTGCCGAAAGACTTTAAAATCAAACCAAGCAAACTACGTGGTGTTGATTCGCAAGGTATGCTCTGCGGTGCGACAGAGATTGGTTTGGATGATGGTGTCGATGGTTTGATGCTACTGCCACGTGATGCGCCGATCGGTGTCGATATTCGCGAGTACCTGAAACTCGATGATCGCATTCTAGAGCTCGGTATTACGCCGAATCGCGGGGACTGCTTGAGTGTGAAGGGTATAGCACGTGAACTCGGTGTGATTAACAGCCTGACTGTGCATGAACCCGTCATTGCGATAGCCCCCGTGACTTCAGATCGTAAGCTCTCGATCCAGATTGCGGATGAGGTGCAGCGCCATGGTTGTCCACGTTATGCGGGTCGTGTGATTACTGGGATCAACCCACTAGCTAAAACACCAACATGGATGGCAGATAGCCTAGTGCGTTCCGGTGTCCGTACCCATAGCGTGTTGGTCGACATCACCAATTATGTGCTGCTTGAGCTCGGTCAACCGCTGCATGCCTTTGATGCTAATGCCTTGCAAGGTGGTATTTCGGTACGTGTGTCGACAGCAGGGGAGACGCTCACCTTGCTGAATGATCAAGAAGTCACGCTCGATAATGATACTTTGCTGATCTGTGATGAATCGGGCGCGGTTGCGATGGCAGGGATCATGGGTGGACTGCGCTCAAGTGTGACTGACGCAACCACGGATATTTTCCTTGAAAGTGCTTTCTTTGAACCGTTGGCTTTGGCAGGTCGTGCACGTCGTTATGGGCTGCATACAGACGCATCACATCGCTATGAGCGCGGTGTAGACTTTGAGTTGCCAGTATCTGCGATTGAGCGTGCCACGACGCTGATTTTGCAACTGGCAGGTGGTCAAGCTGGGCCTGTAACTGTGGTTGAGCAAGTTGCGGCATTACCCAAGCGTGCACCCATTTATTTCACCCTATCACAGGTTCAGCGCCTACTCGGTTTTGAAGTCACTGCGGACTTCGTCCTACATACCTTGCTCAGCCTCGGCTTACAGGTGACGGGCAATGAAAATGGCTGGAATGCCACCCCACCGTCTCATCGTTTTGATATGAGTATCGCGCCTGATTTGAGCGAAGAAGTCGCCCGTATCTACGGTTATGACAATATTCCGGTGAAGTTCCCGATTCAGCCCATGACGTTGATCCCCACCGAAGATCGCCTCAGCATCCAAGCTTTACGTCAGACCTTGGTTGCCTTGGGCTATCAAGAGGCGGTGAGCTTTAGTTTTGTCGATGAGAAGTTAGAGAGCAGTTTAAATCCGGACGTTAACCCCCTACGTCTCGCCAACCCGATGTCGAGTGAACTTGGTGTGATGCGGACGACTTTGCTGTCCAGTCTGATCCCATGTGTTCAATATAATTTGAATCGCCAGCAAAACCGCGTTCGTTTCTTCGAAACGGGTCTACGCTTTGTACCCAATACGGCGCAAGAGATCAGCGAATTGCAACAGATTCCAACGCTTGCGCTAATTGCGACGGGCGGACGGGTTCCGGAGCAGTGGACCGAAGCCAAGCCGAAGATGGATTTTTATGATTTTAAAGCAGATGTTTCACAGGTCTTGCTTTCTGGTCGAATCGGCGTTAATTTCACCAAATCGACCCGTCCGTGGCTGCATCCAGGACAAAGTGCAGAAATTATTCAGCATGGTGTAACTATTGGATATCTTGGACGTTTACACCCTTCACTCGAAGATAGTCTCGATTTAGGGGTGACATGGATTGCTGAACTGGATATCGCCCCATTAACGGCTCCACAAGTGTCTAAGTTTACAGAACTATCACGTTTTCCTTCAGTTAGGCGTGATATTGCTGTTTTAATTAGTGATAGTATTCAAGTCAGCCAGATTCAAGCAACGATTGCTGCTGTGGCCGGAGACTCGATGACCAAAGTTTGGTTATTTGATGAATATACAGGGCAAGGTGTTGATGTTGGATTGCGTTCACTTGCATTTGCCTTATTGTGGCAACACCCCGAACGCACTCTAGAAGATACGGAAATTAAAGATGGGATGCAGCGTGTGGTTGAGGCGCTGTCTCATACCTATGGCGCAACTTTGAGGGCATCATGACTGCACTAACTAAAGCCGAAATGGCAGATAATTTAAGCGAAAAGACCGGCATTAATCGACGCGAAGCCAAGCAATTGGTTGAGTTGTTTTTTGCTGAAATTTCTAAATCCTTAATTTCAGGTGAAGTCGTTAAGTTATCAGGTTTTGGTAACTTTGAATTGCGTAATAAACGCCAACGTCCGGGTCGTAATCCTAAGACGGGTGAAGAGATTCCAATTTCTGCACGTCGCGTGGTGACTTTCCGTGCGGGTCAGAAATTCCGTCGCCGTGTGGGTGAAGGTGTAGACGAGTAATAAAAGACATTTTCAGCGATCTGTCACTGAATATTGCTCTTAAGTCGTCTATTGAAAATCTCTAGTCTGAATGCTGACTAGAAGTTTTCTTCGCCTTAAATCCAAAAAATATTGCTGAAAAAAAAGATCCTCGCAATGGAATGTTGCCGAGGATCTTTTTTTTGCTGATCAGAGATTTTATTTTTTAGACTTTTGCGCTCTTGTGGCGGCGGCATAGGCCAGCTTTGCCCAGTGTGTCGCTTGTTCGAAATCTTCAAATATCTCATCAGGTGCTTGGTAATACGACATTTTTATCGCTTTGCCATCACGATCAAATTCAAACGCGGCAAGGCCCAGAGTCTCAAAATTTTGTTGGCTCACCGCATCCGCTTTCAGATAAAGAATGTCATTCGCAATCAGTCCAAACATGAGATCGTGATGATAGACACCATAGCCACCAAACATACGTCGAAGTCGAATGATGCCAAACTGTGCAAAGACTTCATGCAAAAAATCGGCAAATTCGGTGGCCATGGATCCCTCCTGTTTGAGCCCCTAAAGCTTATTTGGCTTTAGGTTTTCTTTCTTTCTTCTTGGCAAGTGCAGCAATCGCCGATTGAATCTCTTCTTCACTGACGTTGGTCATGTGTTGCAGGGCATTCAAAGTATCGGCGTTTAACACCAGACGCGAATCTTCTGCCATATTGATGAGGCGATGATCAAAGTGAATCAGTCCTTGATCATCAATTGTCACATATTTCAGTTCAGACAGTGCCGACACAAAGCTGCGGAACAATGCCTTATCAAAGAACTCTGGCGAGTTAAATTCATAGAGAACCGAAAGGCGCTGACCAAGCAGGTGGCTGAGGTCTTCGACTTGCTTGGCGGTGATACGCCCAGAGCCTTGTTGGCTCAAGAGTGTCAACGTC
Organism: uncultured Moraxellaceae bacterium; assembly: GCA_964373105.1. Lineage (GTDB taxonomy): Bacteria > Pseudomonadota > Gammaproteobacteria > Pseudomonadales > Moraxellaceae > Aquirhabdus. The sequence goes on from CAYJTU010000091.1 coordinate 5,022, forward strand.
ATGAAGTAACGCTCAAGACTTTGTTGTACAGGCGCTGCAAGGACACCGAGCTGATTGTATGCTTCGCTATTGGGCGGTGGGCTATATACTGTACTTGAGCCATCATCCAGCACCAATTCAGCGGCAATGAGCGCTTCCAGTTGCTGGTCAATCACTTCATCCAGCATCTCTTTACGCCATTTCAAAAACAGCTCCGCTTGTAAGAAGGGGTACAGGGTTTGAATGACACTGCCGATCTCTTCGCGGCTAATACGGCCATTGTGCTGCACCAGTGACGCAATGAGTGAGGGCAAAATAAACAGATGCAGGATGTTGTTGCGGAAGTAAGTTAGGAGCACACCTTGCCCGTCTTCGATGGCAATCATATCGCCCAGCAAGTGCTTGACGCGTTTAATCAATTTTAGCTTCAAACCATAAGCAATTATATCGCGACCTGAGAACGTGGTGATCTCGATACGCTCATCGTAAGGCACTGCCTCTGCGAGCGAGCGATAGGTGTCTAATTGCTTGATACAGACTTCCTCATCCAGCGCATGCTTCGGTGTTGCTAGCAAGACCAGCGAGAGCAGTGACACAGGGTTTAGCACCGCAGCACGGTTGATGTTCTGCATGATGTTTTCAGCGACCGTATCGACTGCCAGTTTGGCTTCTTTGGGCATTGGATCATCATTGCTGAGAAGTTGAATCTGATCTGCACCATGGGCTTTAAGGACCTGATCCAAGAAGACCGGCTCACCGAAGCTGACGTGGACTTTACCGAAGATACGTTCAATTTTTCGGACGGCTTGCAGCAACCCCCAGACTGATTCGGATTCTTTGGGTTTGCCGGACATCTCACCGACGTAGGTGGCTCCTTCCATCAGTCGCTCATAACCGATATAAGTCGGAATAAACGCAATCGGTTTGCCTGCACCGCGCAAATGACTGTGGATGGTCATACCGAGCATGCCTGTTTTAGGAGGAAGTAGACGCCCCGTACGTGAGCGACCGCCTTCGATAAAGTATTCGATAGGGTTATTTCGGGTTAGGATGCTATGCAAGTATTCTTTAAATACGCTTACATAAAGTGGATTTCCTTTGAATGTTCTGCGTATGAAGAATGCGCCGCCTCGGCGTAAGAGTGGTCCTACACCCGGGATGTTGAGGTTATCACCCGCAGCGATGTACGGAACCATCATGCCACGCTTGTATATCACATATGATAAAAGTAAATAATCAATATGACTGCGATGTGAGGGCGTATAGACCAGCTCATATTCATCAGCGATATTCCGGACACTTTGGAAATGATGGACTTCTACACCATCATATAACTGTGTCCACAGCCAAGTCAGACTACGTTCAAGGAAACGAATCGCAGAATGGGAGTAATCTGACGCAATCTCATCGAGATAGCTTTGTGCTTCATGATGAGTATCAATTGAGGTTTTATTGCTACGGAGCATTTCCCGTTGAATCGCTTCTTGAATACTGTGGGAGCTCATCAAGTCATCGACCATGTTACGGCGGTCTGAAAGATCGGGTCCGAGTACGATTTCGCGTTGACGAGTCAAATAATCGCGCAATTGAAGCATGATACGCTTGGCAATTTCATGGGTATCATCTGGGCCTTGTTTACGAATATCGGCAACCAATGACCGCAGCGGCAAAGGATCATGAAACTCGACAAACGCTTGGCGGCCATGCACGAGGATATTAGCAGATTGTTTGAGCAAACTTGGTGTCGCCCATGAGTCAGCGAACAGGAGTTTAAATAACGAGTCTTCTTTGTCAGGTGCACGTCCCCAAAGAATCGTAATCGGAACCAATTCCACATCCAGATCGGGATACTGTGCAACGGCATCCATTAAGCGTAGTAGGCGTGGGGGCTGTACATCCGTTGGGGTCCGAAATGGATTGCCTTCGTCGGTATTTTTAATATACAGAATAGCCGTTTCTTCGTTTAAGCGATGGCTGACCATGGGATTGAGTGGTGCAGGAAGATTTTGACGACGTGCCTCACCATCGACCAGTAATGCATTACTCATGGAGTGCTCAAAGAACACATAGCAGATTGCGCGTTCATGGCCAATTACTGGCGGGGGCGCGATTTCCCCAGCTTCAGTTTGATCACTGATCGTGAGCGGTTCGAGTCTGGCGGACAGGGATTGCAGTGATTCTGGAATACTTCCCAGCAAATGCGGTGTCGCGACGGTATCGAGTAATTTACCCGACAAACGACGATACCAATTACCGAGGTTGGATTGAAATTTATTCGACATAGGACAGAAATCCCTTTGCATTAAGCCTGAAATTATATCGCCGTATCATGCCACAATTGGGGCAGCCTTTGATTAATTTCAAGTTGGATTTACGTTGATTTTCTATTGATAGCCGGATAGAAATGACTAAATATTTTATTTAATAGGCATAAAATACCAAGGAGTTTTGTCATGATGATTGCTTATGCTAATGGGTACGGTTATCCCTAGACTAGGGTTCGATGCGCCGGCATATGAGCACATGCAAATTTTGTGTACTATGTGATAGATAGGTGGGTATATGAGCTGCACAAATTTTATGCGTTATTTAAGGGTTTTAGGATTTTAGTCATGGTGCATAAGAGTGAACTCGCAGCGACGAATGATCCGGTGGCTTCAGAAGTAGCACAAGCGCAATCCGCTTTGCTCAATCAACATTGTTCAGGACGTCCACAAAGTCCAGGCGTGGTCAATTGTTTTGCCTATAGTCGCACGACAGGGCTACGCGTAGGCTATTTAGCGCTGACGGATGTCAGTGAGGTGATGGCAGCGGATCCGGATATTTTTGTGTGGATAGGGTTGTTTGAACCGCCCAATGAGGTGCTTGATGAAGTCCAGCATGAGTTTGGTTTACATGAACTCGCCGTTGAGGATGCTGCTCGCGGGCATCACCGTGCGAAAATCGAAAGCTATGAAGACTCTCTTTTTGTGATCGTGCGTACGGCACAATTGGTCGATCGTGAGATTCTGTTTGGCTCGACATCTTTGTTTTTGGGCGAACGATTTCTGATTACGGTGCGTCAAGGGGCTTCGGTCAGTTATGCCACGGTTCGCGAGCACTGTGAAAAACATCCGCAAAAAATGAAAGCTATGGGTCCGGGTTATGTCATGCACGGTATCTTAGATTTCATCGTGGACAACTTCCTGCCGATTACCCAAAAACTGGGTAAACAACTGCATGCCTTAGAGGGCGAAATATTCTCCGAGCAATTTAATAAAGGGACATTACGCTATCTCTATGATCTGAAGTCAGAACTGATTAAGTTGCGTCTGGCCGTGATTCCATTACGCGAGATCTGTGGTTATTTTCTTTATCATGATAATGAAGACTTAAAGACGTATTTCCCCTCCAGTGCCACGCCCTACTTCCGCGATATTCAAGACCATGTGTTAGGCACTTTAGATGCGATAGAGGGACAAAGTGAAGTGCTCAGGCTAGCGATGGATACCCATTTGGCTTTGGTGGGGGTCGGGCAGAACGAGATCGTTAAACGCTTGGCTTCTTGGGCTGGTATTTTGGCGGTGCCCACCTTGATGACCAGCTATTACGGGATGAACTTTACCAATATGCCTGAACTGCATTGGCACTATGGTTATTTTATTTGGATCGCTTTGATGATTCTCGCGTCTTCGCTTTTATATCGAAAATTGAAAAGAGTGAAATGGCTCTAAACAAGATGATTTGTTGCTGGCCATGGCATTTTAGACCAATACATTGACTAATCAGTTCAGTGTATTCATCATTTTTTTGTTTTATGATGGTTTTATATCGAGCTAGAACATAAGTAGGGCAGAGTCATGACGGCAAAAACACAAGATTCAAAACGAGAACTGACGCAAGAACTCATTGATGTCTTAACCCTTGAGAAAATCGAAGAGGATTTGTTTCGCGGACAGAGTCGTAACTTTGTTGGCAATCGTGTTTTTGGCGGACAGGTTTTAGGGCAGGCACTACGTGCGGCCAGTTTGACGACGGATGGGCGTCCTGCGCATTCACTCCATGCCTATTTCTTGAACGCGGGTGACATCGCAGCGCCGATCGTGTATCAGGTGGATCGTCTGCGCGATGGACGCAGTTTTGTCAGTCGCCAAGTGCGCGCTATTCAATACGGCAAACTGATTTTTACCATGCTGGTATCTTTTGCGCCTCTTGAAGAGGGGTTAAATTTTCAAATCGATATGCCTGTTGTACCGGAGCCAGAGTCTCTGAAAAGTGAGCAGGAGCTTAAAAAGCTGATTGCACCTTTTCTGCCAGAAAAAGTTCGCGCCAATCTGATGCGTGAGCGCCAAGTTGAGATTCGTCCGATTAATCCGACCAATCCTTTTGCTCCTGTGCCTGAAGCACCGACGCGCGCACATTGGATGCGTGTGCCAATGCAATTGCCCGATGACCCGAGCCTGCATCAGTCGATTATTGCCTTTTCATCGGATTTTTCTTTGATGGGTGCGGGTCTGATGCCGCATGGGGTCAGCTTCATGACTCCGAGCTTGCAAGCAGCGAGTATCGATCATTCGATGCATTTTCACCGTGCGGCACGTGCCGATGATTGGTTACTGTACGACATTGATGCCACCGTAACAGCAAATGCGCGCGGCTTAAACTTTGGGCGCATGTGGCAGAATGGACAACTTGTGGTCAGTACCAATCAAGAGGGTTTGATGCGGTTGCGCGAGACCGAGCAAAAGTAGTTAGATCAATCGCTTAGTTTTCTTATAAGGGATGATTTATCGCCACTTTGTAAGACTCATCCCATAAAAAATGCGTGAAATGTCACGCATTTTTTTCATCTAAAATCTACATTTCATCAAGTCGATAGTCTTTCATCATATTGGGCTTTGGGTCCGCCGAGGTTTCTGCAATTGCTTCTTCGAGTTCAGTCGGTACTTCCGGCATTCTGCCGAAGTGGAGACGATCGGCCATGACGATGGCGAGATCTTCTAGACCTTGACGGCGCATGGCTGAAAAGAGCTGAATCGAAAAGTCTAGGCCGTCTGCATTCAGTTGCTTTTTAACGTCAAGTAATACAGTGTTTGCTGGACCCCGATTGAGCTTGTCGGCTTTCGTCAGGAGTACATGTACAAACAAATTTCGTGATTTAGCCCATTGCAGCATCATTTGATCAAAATGTTTCAATGGATGGCGAATATCCATTAATAAGACAAGCCCAGCGAGGCTTTTACGTTGGATCAAATATTTTTCGAGTTCTTTTTGCCAAACCAGTTTCATTGCTTCTGGCACGGCTGCATAGCCGTAACCTGGTAAGTCAACCAAACGCTGATCAGTATTCTGCAAGGTAAAGAAGTTGATCATCTGCGTGCGTCCCGGTGTTTTGGAGGCGCGCGCTAACTGGCGTTGAGCAGTGATCGCATTGATTGCACTTGATTTTCCAGCATTGGATCGACCTGCAAAAGCAATCTCAAACCCCGTATCTGGCGGGCATAAAGAGAGCTTAGGGGCGCTGGTCATGAATTCTGCACGACGCAGCCATTGCATAAACGGTTTTGGATCAACGGCAACGGCGACATCAGCAGGCGATGCAGCGGCTTGATCTTCAACGGGAGAGTTATTATTTTCTGGGGGGTTAGGCATGTTTAATGAGTCCGGCGAATTCAGATGCATTATAAAACGATTCAGTGCACAAACCGCTATTAAGTTTCGTGAGATATAACGATATAATGGTATTAATGCAAAAAATGCACGAAATCAGTGTTGCTGGGGGGGCGGGTGTATTTTACACAACCGCTAGCGATAGAGATGATTTTCATGGCATGATGCGGCGAATGGAGCATAACTTATGCATAGCAATGTCGTTAGTATTGAACAGATGATGATTCGGAACGCTACGCCCCTTAAAACGGTCCTGTTTGCAGCACTGGTTTTTTGGGTACTCGCCATTTCATCCTCTTGGCTGGGTGCCGCGCATGCTGCTGATACCAATGAGCTCTATAAACAATCTTGTGCAACTTGCCACGGTGCAGGTGTGCTCGGTGCACCTAAAACGGGTGACACTGCTGCTTGGGCGGTGCGCCTGAAAGCGGGTATGCCCGCATTGGTAAAGCATACCAAAGACGGCTATAAGAATATGCCTGCACGCGGACTGTGTAATACCTGTAGCGATGATGATTATGCCAATCTGATTAAGCTCATGGCCAAGTAAACGGGTGACGCATTAATCGGATGATTTTTGGTGGATAAAGACATGCTGTATCGTATAGATATGGATACTTCATGTCTCCAGAAAAGATTTTTCCCCATTTAAAAACTCCCCGACTGCTTGGGGAGTTTTTGCATAGAGCCGTACTGTTAAGAGGACTTCGTATAAAGTCGTCCTTCGCGCAAATTGAATATCCTTATAAAGAGATGAAACATGATTTTTCTTAATCGATGGCATGGTGTGCTACTGGCTTTTTTGATGGTGATCTTGCTTGCTGGTCGCTTTGAGCCGCAAGTCACGTCGGGTCTTCATCAGATAGACTTTTGGTTGGTATGGGTGGGGTGCATGGTGTTTCTGGCGCTGCCGATGTTACTGCTTGAGTCTGCGTTGGCAAAGCGTACCAAAGCTCTGCCGCTTCAGGCTTTACCCGTTTTAACCCGTGATGCAGATGCAAGTCCATTATGGCGATTGGTCGGTTGGCTTGCGATTCTTGCGGTATTGCTGTTTGCGGGTAGCTTAACTGCTCAGGCTGTATCACAGCTGACCCAAGCGATGGCGGTTTATCCTAATCAGCAACTCGTGCCTAGTAGCATCATCCCGCTCTTGCCCTTCGTGATTTTGATTATTGCATTGGTTTTATCTTATATACCCAAAGGGCTTTCTATAGTTGGCGTATTGCTGATCTTGGTGGTGATTGGTTTAGACTCGACGCAACCGTCTATGATATCGGCATGGCAGTGGACGTCATTTTCATTGGGCGAATGGTCAAATGCAGTCGTTTTGGGTTTGGCATCCACAGGGCTGGGTCTAGGCTTGTATTGGGCATTTGCACTAACGAGTACTCAAGCCGATACACCACGTCGTACGGTACTGCCTATTTGGTTGGCACAAATCGTTGCAGGCATCGTCTTCGCATTGGGTTTGACCAGTCTACCTCGTGCTGATATGGCGGTAGTTCCCGCGACCCATGTAAGCACAAGCATTACCTTATATGCTTTAGCCGCTCTGATCGGTGCAGCGATATTGCTGGGTTTTGCGCGTCAGCAACTGGTAAGCCGTCATTTAAACCCGATGGTGACCAGCATTGTGATTGTGGTGAGCCTTGCCGTGTGGGCATTGCCGGTACAAGCTTATTTATTAACAGCGGCGATCGTGCTTGCGATCCTGATTGCAGCCATTTATGCCATCTTTAGTGGCTGGAAGATGAAAAGCAGTCATCTGCGTAAGGCTTTAAATTTCAATCATGAGGGGCTCTACAATATCTGGCGTGTTCAAGTCCGCATTTTGATTCCACTCGCGGTCGTGTTGGCTTTAGCGGGTCTGATCGGGCAGTACCTGTGATCAAGCCTCAGGAACAGCTTGAAAACTCTGCCATGATCAACGTCGTGCTGGCTTGGGTCAATCAAGAGGGGCAGCCAGAAGTACGTGTACTGAGCGTTGTTTCTGGCACGACTGCTGCGGCATTGTTTCGTCAGAGTCATCTCCCTGCAGAGAGCGCGGCGTTACCGGTGATGGGCATTTTTAGTCAAAAAATTCCTGAACCGGAGCATTATGTGATGCGAGAGGGTGATCGACTAGAGCTCTATCAACCGTTGATTTTAAGTCCGATGGCCGTGCGCCGAGCCCGTGCTCGGGCACATCCGGTAGGACGGCTCAAACCAAAACGGTAACGAAAAAAGCCCAACGTATTCACGTTGGGCTTTTTTATCGGCTCGCTGATGATGCAGTTAGAGCGGTTTCGCCGTCAAAATGGGGTCTTTACTGCTTGGCAAACCGGGTTGAGTCACAGGAAAGGTGTTTGCACCTTCGATACTTACGACTTTGCCAGCATCATCAAAGATAATAACCAAGTGTTCACCACTCGCGGGTTTGAGCCCGGCATTACGCGCCAGTGTGCCTGGGATATAGGTGTATACATAGTCCCAACGATTGGGATTCAAGGTATCTGTAATCGATGGGGTACCAAGTACATAACGAACTTGTTGTGTCGTCATGCCGACTTTTACTTGGGCAATTTGAGCTTGAGTGAGCGGTGATCCTTGTGGAATGTCGATTTTGTAGACACCGAAGACTGAACACGCGCTTTGCGATAAGCTGAGTAAAGAAACGGCGAGAATGCCCACAGTGATGCGAGTCAGCATGAAATTTTGCATTTTGATACACTTGCCCCATCTTTTGGCTATATGATTGCTGGTATTGTCCACTGTAGACTATTTAATTTAATAAGTAGACGGTCAGAAGACGATTTGTTACTAAGATTATGACGAGTATTCTAGATGTTGTTTGCGGTTATGAGCTAAACTAACGCAAAGTTTTTGGTAGCAAATAGTTAACGCGTTTAATGATGCGCTACATACTTCGAGATCGTTTTAAGCTTTTGACTTTGAATTGAAAGTAAAAAAATGGCTTAACAATACACGGCATTGAATGCCTAACAACAGTATGAACTGCGCAAGTTGGGTCATATTAACATGCCTTTATCACGCTGCCCATGATGGAACTGTTATGTCGATTACCAATCAAGATTTACGTAAAGCAGGACTCAAAGTTACTTTACCACGAGTCAAAATCCTTGAGCTGCTTGAGCGCTCTACTGAACATCACTTGAGTGCTGAAGATATTTATAAGACGTTATTGGAGCAGGGCGAAGATGTTGGCCTTGCGACGGTATATCGGGTTCTGACTCAATTTGAGACTGCAGGAATTATCGAACGTCATCAGTTTGAAAATAATTACTCAGTCTTCGAGATACTACAAGCCGATCATCACGATCATATCGTGTGTCAAAACTGTGGTCGTGTGGTTGAGTTTAAGAGTCCAATTATTGAAGCCGAGCAGCACGCTGTAGCGGAGAGTTTTGGCTTTGAACTCACTGGACATTCACTGAATCTTTATGTGTTCTGTGATAAACCAGAATGTATCGAGGCGCGTAAAAAACGTAAATAAGATTGATCCAGCACCATAAAGAAAACCGCCCCTTTGGGCGGTTTTCTTTATGGTACTGATCCTTATGCCGATCATAGCGTATGGGCAGG
>CAYJTU010000092.1:0-14205 GCA_964373105.1 uncultured Moraxellaceae bacterium
ACCACGGTGATGGCTTCCCCAAACATGCGATCTAGACTGAAATTAAAGTGGTAGAGCACCATGAAGGCCATAAATGTCGCACCGCCAAGCAGCATCGCTGCTTTGATGATTTGCACCCATGTGGTGGCGAGCATGCCGCCAAACAGTACGTAGACCATCATCAGGATCCCGACCACAATCACGGCAATCGAGTAGTCGAGGCCAAACAATAACTTAATCAGTTGACCGGCCCCGACCATTTGGGCGATCAAGTAGAAAGCCACGACAACCAGGGTGTTGATCGCCGCCATGGTCCGAATCGGAGAGCGCTTTAAACGAAATGACGCGACATCGGCAAAGGTGTATTTGCCGAGGTTACGTAAGCGCTCAGCAACCAAGAACAACAGCAATGGCCAGCCAACAAGAAAGCCAATGGAGTACATTAGGCCATCATAACCCTTGGTAAACACCATCGCAGAAATCCCAAGAAAGGATGCGGCAGACATATAGTCACCGGCAATCGCCAGACCATTTTTAAAGCCTGTGATGCCACCTCCAGCCGTGTAGAAATCTGATGCGGTGCGATTTTTGGTGGCTGCCCATTTGGTGATGCCAAGGGTCAAACCGACAAAAATCAGGAACATGATGATCGCAGTCCAGTTGGTGGACTGCTGAACGGTTTGTCCGAGGTCAGGAGATGCAACTGCGATACCGGAGCAGAGTAGCGTGGCGACGAGTGCCAGCGGGATCAGTTTCATTTTTTGATCTCCTCCAACACTTCTTGCGTCAGACGATCAAATTCACCGTTGGCACGCCAAACATAGATGCCGCACAAGATAAACGCGCCAACAATCACGCTGATGCCCAGTGGAATGCCAATCGTCGTTGCACCGCCATCCAGTGATTGATGGACGAAGGCAGGGTGATAGGAAACCAGATAGATGTAGCCAAAATAGATAACCAACATGATGATCGAGAGTGACCAGCTTAATTGCGATTTTTTACGAACCAGCTGCTGGAATTTCTGGTTTTGGATGATGTTTTTTACGCGATCCGTTTCCATGATGCGTGTCTCCTTGATGCAAGCTTTTAGTTTGTTTTATAGGCCCAATCAAGTCCTCGTTTGATTGCGCAGGATTTTGTACCCCATCACAGTAGCAGGCATTGCCTAAAATTGAACTGCGACTTTAGTCGAGTAAGACGGGGTTCATACGTTATAGTCTTTCAAGTTGCGATATAGTGTTAGATGGATGAAGTCGAACAAAAAGTGAATGCAGGAAGGCATTCAAAAAAGCAAAGCATGCAAGCAAGGATAAGGGAATCATGAATGGTTGGTTGGTCTTTGGCGTACTGGTGCTCTATGTCATGTTGTTGTTTGCATGTGCCTTTTTGGGCGAGCGTGAAAACAACTGGCTGAGTACGCGCGGCCGCATGTGGCTGTTTAGTCTCACCTTAGGGGTGTATTGCACCTCATGGACCTACTATGGTGCGGTCGGAGCAGCGGTACGTGATGGCATGAGCTTCTTGCCGATTTACTTAGGCCCACTGCTCTTCCTGTGGCTTGGGCGCGATATCTGGCAGCGTCTGGTGCTGATTCGCAATCGTCAGTCGATTACTTCTATTGCCGATTTTATTGCCGCGCGTTACGGCAAGTCTCCTAAACTTGCTGCCTTGGTCACGATTTGTGCCGTCATTTGGATATTGCCTTATATTGCCTTGCAACTGCGTGCGGTTGCGATGAGCGTCGATGTGCTCATGTCCGATCAGGCCAGTAGCGGCGTCACCTCAAATGGGGTATTGCTATTGACGGGATTGCTGGCTGGCCTTGCGATGTTGTTTGGTACGCGGCATCTGACCAGTAGTGAGCAGCATAATGGCTTGATGCTCGCAGTGGCACTGGAGTCCACCGTCAAATTGATTGCGCTACTGGCAGTGGCGATCTTTGCTCTGATGCATATCGAATCCCCCCATCCGATCTCGGTTGAGCTCGGTCAGCGGGTTGCTCATTTACAAGCGGATGGCCTGCCTGCAGGATTTTGGACACAGACGTTGCTTGCCAGCTTGGCGATGATCTGCCTGCCGCGTCAGTTTCATGTCGGGGTGGTGGAGTGCCGCGATGTGAACTATGTGCACGGCGCGCGGCGTTGGTTTGCGGTCTATTTACTGTTGACGGTGTTGGCGATAATCCCTATCGCGCTTTGGGCATTGAATATGCCGACTAGTGTGCTCCCCAATCCCGATACTGCGGTCTTGATGTTACCGCTGCTTAAAGGGGAGACAGGACTAGCACTGTTGGCTTTTCTCGGTGGTTTTTCTGCGGCAACGGGCATGTTACTCGTGGCCACCGTCACTTTGTCGATCATGCTCAGTAACGATCTGATTTTACCGCTGTTGTGGCGATTTAGATTGGTTCAGCATGACGGTGCGCAGTTTGAGAAAGTCATGCGTATGGTGCGCAGGCTGTCGATGCTGAGCGTGATGCTACTCGGCTTTATGGCGTATCGATTATTTGCGGAATCAACCCAACTGTCCGCCATTGGCTTGCTGGCCTTTGCGGGGGTGGCGCAGTTTGCACCTGCACTCATCGGCGGCCTGTATTGGCGAGGGGGCAGTAAGATCGGTGTGATGGTGGGACTGTCAGCTGGCTTTTTCCTCTGGGCATATACCTTACTCTTGCCCGCGCTGGTCTCGACATTACACGGTCATCTATCGATAGGGGTGCAAAATGCGTTACTGAATTGGCAGCATGAGGGCTTGTTTGGCATCAATCTCCTGCGACCTCAAGCACTGCTTGGGCTGCAGGTCGGCGATGTGCTGACGCATGGGGTGATGTGGTCACTGGGTGCCAATGTCAGTTTATTTATTTGGGCCTCTCGTCGTTTTCGCCCCACCGTCAGCGAGCAGATGCAAGCCGCGCCATTTTTACAGCCCGATGAGCTGGGCTTATCTTTAAGTAAGTTTTCAGATGAGATCACCCATGCAGGAGAAATGGGGGCGGTTGCACGGCAGATGTTTACTGTGGGTGATTTGGCGGCTTTGGCGGAGCGCATCAGTGGTGCAGTCGTCACCCAAAAAGCGTTTGCCAAGTTTGCACAGCGTCTGCATGAACCGTTAAATCTGCAGATGCGCGCTGATCGACGCTGGTGGCAGTTCACCGAGCAGCTCTTGGCCGGGGCAATTGGCTCGGCTTCTGCGCGCACCCTCCTGACCACGGCGCTACGTGATAATGGTCTGGGCCTTGCACAGGTTGCGAGCTTACTTGATCAAGCATCGCAGTGGCAGCGCTTTAATCAGCAACTACTCTTGACCATGATGGATCATCTGACCCATGGCGTCAGTGTGGTGGATAGCCAGATGTGTCTAGTGGCTTGGAATCGTCGCTATTTAGAGCTGTTTAAATACCCAACCGATCTGGTGTATGTCGGTTGTCCCGTTGCTGATCTGATCCGCTACAACGCCGAACGCGGTGAGTGTGGGGCTGGGTCAGTGGAGTCGCATATTCAAAAGCGCTTGAACTGGCTGCGTGCGGGCAATGCACATGTCTTTGAACGCGTACGTGCCAATGGTCAAGTGATCGAAATGCGCGGCCAACCGATTACCGGTGGCGGCTTTGTGACGACTTTTGCGGATATTACACAATTCCGGCAGACCGAAGCGGTTTTGGAGGGGCGGGTTTTGGAGCGCACGGAGCAGCTTGAGTCTGCACTCTACGAGCAAAAAATTGCCCGTATCCAAGCCGATAAAGCCAATATTTCAAAAAGCCGATTTGTGGCCGCCGCCAGCCATGATTTATTGCAACCGATGCATGCGGCGCGCTTATTTTCAGGCGTGCTAGAGCAGAGCGATCTCAATGATCTTGATCGGCAGACCTTGCAGCAGCTTGATCGTGCGCTCCATGGTGCAGAAAGCATCCTGTCGGCACTGCTCGAGATTGCTCGGCTTGATAGCGATATGTTGCAGCCAAATGTGACCGCCATTGATCTGTCGGCACTGCTCACGGATCTCGAGGGGCAGTTTGCTCCGATTGCAGAGCAGCGTGGATTGAAGCTGCATGTGCACCCGACGCCACTATGGGTGAGTAGTGATCCGCAGTGGTTACGGCGGATGATTCAGAATCTAGTGAGCAATGCCCTACGCTATACCGCATCGGGACGCGTGGTCGTTGGGGTACTTAAGTCTGCGCCGCAACATGGCTATTTACGTTTGGGGGTTTGGGATACCGGTCCCGGTATAGATATCACGCAGCAAAAGCACATTTTTCAAGAGTTTCAACGTGGCAAAAATGCCTCTCCTTGGGGGGAACAGGGGTTGGGTTTAGGACTTGCGATCGTGGATCGTATGGCGCTGCGCTTAGGACATACCCTCAATTTGTATTCCACACTGGGCAAGGGCTCATGCTTTATGCTGACTTTGCCGATTGCTCAAGCGGTACAGCAGCGATTGGCGCCGACCTTGACGGGTTCAGGCGTTCTGCAAGGTTTACGCATCCTCTGTGTGGATAACGATGTGGCGATTTTGGATGCCATGCAGACCTTGTTGCAGCGTTGGGGCTGTGATGTGGTGACTGCCACACAGCCGAAGCAAGCGATTACACTTGCGAGGCTTGCGCAGGAACAAGCCAAACCGATCCAAGTCTGGTTGGTCGATCAGCATTTAGATGCCTACTGCGAGGGGCTGGATTTGATTCGGATGTATGCGCAGGATTGTAAATCCGCACTGATTACCGCGGATAGTGATCCTGACTTGCCAGAGCGCACCCAAGCCCAAGGGGCGATCTTGCTTAAAAAACCGCTAAAGCCAGCGGCTTTAAGGGCTTTCTTGATGTCTGTACGCGTGACTTAATTTTAAGTCGCTTACAGCTTTGGTGGCTCTAAGTTCAGGGCTCCCAAGGCCAGTACCGCTTGGGTACGATTTTGCACATCCATTTTGCGAAAAATAGCGGTGACATGCGCCTTAATCGTCGCTTCTGAGACATTTAAGGTGTAAGCGATTTGTTTGTTGAGTAAGCCTTCCGCCAGCATCATCAGCACGCGAAACTGCTGAGGCGTCAGGGATTGCAGACGACTGGCCAGATCCGCTTCGTGAGCGGCACGGGGGTCATTATTTCCGAGGGTATGTTGATTAAGACTTTGATCCGGCAGCCATGTTTCACCAGCCAAGACCGCCTGTATGGCATCATTGATATGCTGGGGCGGCGCCGATTTGGGGATGTAGGCCAGTGCGCCATGGGCCAGTGCTCGCTGCATGATCGAGCTTTCCTCGTGCGCAGAAACCACGATCACCGGTAGCGCAGGATATGCTGCGCGCAAGTGTACCAATGCCGAAAAACCAGAGGCATCGGGCAAATTGAGATCGAGTAGCACCAAGTCGGGTTCGGGCTGCTGATCCAAAATCTCATGCAGACCCGCAACCGATGCGGTCTCTGTTAAACGCGCTTCAGGCAGTGCCTGCTGCACCGCTTGGGTGAGGGCACTGCGAAAAAGCGGATGGTCATCAACGATGAGTATGTTCATCTGCATGAGAGTAGACTGCCGCAATTAAATTGTCCACGACTGATGGGTCGGCCAAAGTAGAAATATCACCCAGAGCGTCGAGCTCCCCAGCCGCTAGCTTACGCAAAATGCGGCGCATGATCTTCCCAGAGCGGGTTTTGGGCAGTGCTGGCGCCCAATAGATGGCATCAGGCGTGGCAATCGGACCTATTTCACGCCGTACCCAATCGCGCAGTTCACGGCGTAAGCTATCGCTGTAGGCGACATCCGCTTGCAGTGTCACAAAGGCACAAATGCCTTGCCCTTTGATCTCATGCGGCATACCGACCACCGCGGATTCGGCGACACTGCTATGAGCCACCAAGGCACTTTCAATCTCTGCGGTACCGAGGCGATGACCTGAGACATTCAAGACATCGTCTACACGTCCGGTAATCCAGTAATAGCCATCTTCATCACGCTTTGCCCCGTCGCCTGTGAAATACCGATTCGGATAGACAGAATAATAGGTCTCAATAAAGCGCTGATGATCGCCGTAGATGGTACGCATCTGTCCCGGCCAGCTGCCTTCGATCACGAGGTTTCCCTCGCAAGCCCCTGCTAGGGTTTGTCCTTCCGCATCGACAATCGCGGGCTGAATGCCATAGAGCGGTTTGCTGGCCGATCCGGGCTTGAGGGCGGTAGCCCCTGCAATCGGAGAGATGAGGATGCCGCCTGTTTCCGTCTGCCACCACGTATCGACGATCGGACAGCGTGACTCTCCAACCACTTTGTGATACCAGCCCCATGCCTCGGGATTGATCGGCTCACCGACTGAGCCTAAAAGGCGTAGGCTACTCCGATCACTTTGCCGGACAAAGTCATCGCCTTCGCGCATCATGGCGCGTATCGCCGTGGGTGCAGTATAGAGAATCGTGACATTGTGCTTATCGACAATCTGACCGACGCGCGCCCATGTCGGATGCTGTGGAACCCCTTCAAACATGAGGGTCGTGGTGCCATTGGATAGCGCACCGTAGAGCAAATAGCTGTGACCAGTGATCCAGCCGAGATCAGCGGTACACCAATACACATCATCAGGGCGCAGATCAAAGACTTCACGGAAGGTACTGGTGGCATAGACCAAATAGCCGCCAGTGGTATGCAGTACCCCCTTTGGTTTCCCCGTTGAGCCTGAGGTATATAAAATAAACAGCGGTGCTTCGGCATGCATAGCGACAGGGTGGCAGACATCATAGGCATTGGCGATGAGTTCGTGATACCACAAATCACGGCTGTGCCAAGTCACATCACCGCCCGTACGGCGAACGACGATGACATGCTCCACACTGCGGGTGCCCTCAATCAATAGCGCCGCATCAACATTGGCTTTTAAGGGCACGGCTTTACCCCCGCGCATGCCTTCATCGGCTGTAATCACAATTTTAGGGCGACTGTCATCCAGACGATCCGCAAGGGCTTCAGGGGAGAAGCCACCAAACACTACGGAGTGTACTGCGCCAATCCGTGTACAGGCCAACATCGCAATCGCGGTTTCGGGAATCATGGGCATATATAGAGTTACCCGATCACCCACTTTTACCCCTTGATTTTTAAGGACATTGGCAAAGCGACAGACTTCGGCATGCAACTCGCGATATGAAATAATCTTGTGCTCAGCCGGATGGTCGCCTTCCCAGATGATCGCTGGTTTATCGGGATGGGTGAGGAGATGGCGATCTAAACAGTTGGCTGAAACGTTGAGTTGTCCATCGGCAAACCATTCAATTTTGAAATTATGGGGATCATACGAGATTTCTTTGACGATACTAAACGGCTTAATCCATTCCACACATTGGGCTTCATCGCGCCAAAACTGATCATTGTCATCGATCGATTGTTGATAGCGGGTTTGGTATTCCAAGGGACTGGTGCGAGCCTTCGCAGCAAAGCTGGCAGGTACAGGATAAAGTTGCTCAGTCTTCGCAGTCGATACAGGGTCAGTTCCACCTGACGGTTGTTCAGCTTGCGTAATCGCCGTAGAGGATTCAGAGTTCAGCATACAAATTCCTTCCATGTGAAAAACCGTACTGGGTACGAAAAGTCTGTATCGGGTCGAACAGCTTTCGCAAATAAGCTTATGGGGTTCAGAGGCTATTGTGGGCGGAAAACGTCAGCGTTGAAATCATGCTTTAGTCGTAGAGTGCTGAGTTCAAATCCGACGTGTAGGCTGTTTTTTACATCAAAAAAAGCGCATATCCAAATCGTGTGGATATGCGCAAGATCACGTCCAGTAGTCTATATGCGCTTAGTCGATCAGTAATCCTTTACGCCTCAGCGCATATAGACTGAGGTTCAAGTGCTCATGCAACGCATTTTCAATTTCTTGAGTGTCGGTGATCAAAATGCCTTGGTTATTCAAAGTAATGCGACCAAGTGTGACTTCTTGGCGTAAATGATCGACCAATTCGGC
This sequence comes from uncultured Moraxellaceae bacterium, assembly GCA_964373105.1. GTDB lineage: Bacteria > Pseudomonadota > Gammaproteobacteria > Pseudomonadales > Moraxellaceae > Aquirhabdus. The sequence goes on from CAYJTU010000092.1 coordinate 7,924, forward strand.
ATGCGTATGCTGGCCATCAAGTAGCGGCAAAATACTTTCTTCGATAATGCCCAAGTGCGCGTTTTCATGCCAAGCGGTCGTGATCAAGTGGCTATCCGTCGCAGTGATACAGGCATTTGGATCACGTAAGGGATGTTCGGACACTTTTGTGGCAAAATCCATAGAATGATTGCGATAACGAATTAGCCCGCGGGTGATCATGTTTTCAATAAAGCTCTGCACGACCCGCATGCATTCAACCACATCTTTTGGATGCGTCTGTTGTTGTGTCCGCAAACTGACTTCCACGGCGAGGGCTTGAAGTTGGATGGTAGCAGGGTAGCGCTCGTTGAGGACTTGCGCTGCAATAATAGCGAGAGGATGAATCAGCTTTACGGTCTGATTTTGTAACCCTTCAAACTGACTCTCATCCGTGTGGTTCATGGTGTTTTTAAGCGCAATAAAAACACCGGCATAGTGCAACTGCTGCAATCGGATCGGATCAAGCTGATAGTTGATCTGTGCAGCATGCTGTTCTGACAGAAGAATCGTTTGCCTGAAGGTCTTGGCCGTCAAAAAGTCTAAATGCTGTTCGATGGCGACTTGATTGCCGTGACATTCACTTATGAGTGGTTCGATAATTTCCGCCGAATAATTACTCAGAAACATCGTCGCAGGCTGACTTTCCGCAAGATATGCTAATCCGTGCTGTTTGGCGCGATCAATAAACTCATGGAAATAGCAGGGATAATTACAATGCTCTAGGAACTCATGGATCAAATAATAGTCTTGTGAGTTGCGGAGCGTGGGTAAAACATCGTCGATATTTTTGCGTGTAAGACTCTCTGGTGCTGATTTTTCATGTAAAAAATCAACCATCCCTCGGGCGTAGGAGAGTTTTTCTTGGGGAGTATCTCGGTTTGCGCCGCGAAACATCATCGCGTCGCGAATGACTTCGCGATACTTCCAGCCCGGGTAGGTGTTGTAGCTGATATACGCTAAGCCGTTCTTTGATAAGCATTCGCCACAGATGCGCAGCATCGCTGCCTGTACCTCATGCGGAATCCAGCTATAGACACCATGTGCAATGATGTAATCAAACGTCCCGAAGTTTTTTTGAATTTGGGTGAGGTCCATGAGTTTCAGCGTAATGTTTTTAAGACCCAAACGTTGAATGGTCGCTTGTCCTTCCTCGATATGGGCTTGGGAGAGATCCACGCCTGTAATCAGTGCCTCAGGAAAACGTAGAGCGAGCGGAATGATATTGCCGCCCGATGCACAGCCCAGTTCTAAAACGCGTGCCTGTTCGACAGGCACTGATTTGATGTTGAACAGGCACGCCACCGCCGCAAGATGCTCAGGTGTGGTTTGCGGAAAAGGATGGGAGTGATACGGTGTTTCGTTGTAGCTATCTGATAGACGGTCATTAATTGTGCTGGACATTCCATTTTCCTTATTGCTTTAGGTTTATCTTGGATCGATGCGCACTTTAAGTCTAGCGCAAGGCAACCATATGTTCTGCATAGTGTGATAAATAGTCGGGTAATGGGTACATATGCTGATATTGCTGAATTTGCTTGCCGATCAGTCTGATCCGCGCTTTGAAGTCGAGCGCTGTGTTCGGTGTTAGTAGCGGTTGATTCCAAGCAGGGATGTCCGCACGCTGAAATTCAAACGCGCAACTGATCCGCGGTTGTCCTGTAGCACGTGGTGATGAGTGTGACCCCCAGTGCAGCACGGCTTGATTCCAAATGATAAATTCGCCCGGATTGGCGGGCAGTGCGCGGATATCTGGATAGTGAATCTGCCAGTTACGGTCGTCTGCGGTGCCATACACAGGATCTCGATCGGCAGGCAGGATATACATGCAACCATTTAAGGGGGTGGCTGGTGTCAAGGGAATCCACGCCGTCAGACTGCCTGGGCTGCCGTCACGCCTGAGTGCACGATAGCCTTTATCACGGTGCGCCGACCAACCTGCTTCAGCATGCATAGGATCGATATGCCATGCCCAGAAGTCAGGCAGTAGCCGATAGTCATCCCCAAGTAAACAGGAAATCGTCGATGAGAGCTGCTGAGCCAACTGCCAGATTTCATCATAAACAAAGGCAAAGACTGGCAGAAGCCCCATACTTTTCAAACGCTGGATGACGTCATTGATGGGTGCAATAGGAGCATGCCACGCGCCAAAGTTGCCATGAACATAACCCTCATCATGGACCAGTTGTCGAAGGTAGTCTGCCTGTTCTTCAGAGATCAATGGTGTTGGGACAATGTCAGCATTGGCCTCTGCGATATGAAGTGCGGGTGCCAGCGCTTGCCAGAATTCTGGTGTGAGTAGATCGTCGACAGGGAGGAGCGGGTCTCTAGGATCAGTCATATTATGTTCTTTTCATTATGAGTACGTTCGTTTCATCGACGCTGTTGTTCATTTTGGTGATCGCGCCATATCCGGTGACAGAGATACCAAAAAAGAATCACCACACTGGCGTTCAAAATTCCTGCTAAATAGACGCCGTGCGTGAAGCACATGGTGGTATCGATGGGTGCCCACACAAGCAACGAAAGAATGAGTCGTTGGTAGGTTCTCTTGCAAGGCTGTTCGGCAAAATAATCAATACAAATACGGCATAGTACCCCCCAACTTGCAATGGTTGGACCGAGAATGCAAATCCAAAAAATGGTTTGTGTTGATGCGGAGATGGGGGTGTTACCGTATAGTGTTTTGAGCAGCCAAGGATGCAGCGCTGGAATCCATAACACCATTGCCAAGACCAAGCCAGCGATCACATGGGTGTTGGCAATCCAGCGCAAGGCGATCAGCGGCCGGGAGTTTGGAATTGCGTCGTGTATGACGGTCATGAAGGCTATACTCGATAATCTCTCATCACACGGGATGTTAACGTAATAGGCGGTTGATATTTCAAAAATATACCGATCATGGAGGATATTTTTATCGCACTAAAAGACCTCTATCCCTGTCATTCAAAAAGCAAACGCCTATAGCCTCTAGCAATTCCCCATTGTTTTCGCTATAATCCGCCACCTGCTGTAGTGATGCACGGCAGACACTCATATTATTCATGCATCTCGGAGATTAATCATGGCATTAACCAATGCTGATCGCGCAGATATTATTGCAAAATTCGCTCGTGCAGAAAACGACACTGGTTCACCAGAAGTGCAAGTTGCACTGTTGTCTGCAACCATCAATGACTTACAAGGTCATTTCAAAGCACACAAGCATGACCATCATAGCCGTCGTGGTTTGATCCGCATGGTTAACCAACGTCGTAAACTGCTTGATTACCTGAAAGGTAAAGACGGCGAGCGTTATCAAGCGCTTATCACTACTTTGGGTCTGCGTCGCTAAGATTGCGATTGTTTAGCCAAAAAGTGGCAGACTTTATGTATCGATAAAAGAGAAGGGAGCATATGCTCCCTTTTTTGCTGTTTGAGCTTTGCAAAAGATTCGCAAAAAATAATCTGAGCAGCGCTGTTGTTTGGTGTCCATGAGTAACGAAGATGCCGTGGAATAGTTGTTGAGTTTCTGCGGTTAAGTGTGGTTTGATCTTGCGGCATACTTTTGATGTATCAATAAAGTCTTGCACAAGATTTAGAGCAAATATCATTCAAAATGTTTGTTTCAAAAATTGGTTTACATGTGGAGAGGCTTCTAACTGCGATTGTTTGGTGTTGTCGATCTTAAGCGGGTTTGAGGTCTGAATGTTTATCCGCAAGAATAGACTTTGACAGATTTTTTATAGAATTATAAAAATCAAAACAATCGCCGTTAGGGGCTTCCATATGCATTGGTATTTACGAAATTTAATGTTTTAAAAAAGGAATAATCATGTCGATGTTTAATATCGTCCGTAAAGAAGTTCAATTTGGACGTCATCAGTTAGTACTTGAAACAGGTCGTATCGCACGTCAAGCAAACTCTGTATTGGTTACTTTGGGCGGTGTCACTGTACTCGTCGCTGTTGTTGCTGCAAAAAAAGCAAAACCAGGCCAAGATTTCTTTGCACTGACTGTCAATTATCAAGAAAAACAATATGCAGCAGGTCGTATCCCTGGTGGTTACGGCAAACGTGAAGGCCGTGCCAGTGAAAGTGAAACGTTGATCAGCCGTCTGATCGATCGTCCTATTCGTCCACTGTTCCCAGAAGGTTACTTCAACGAAGTTCAAGTGACTGCAACCGTTGTGTCTTCTGACAAAACCATGGAAGCTGATATCGCTGCCATGATCGGCACTAGTGCGGCTATGTCGATTGCTGGCGTACCGTTCAATGGTCCAATCGCTGGTGCACGTGTGGCATTCATCGAAGGCGATTACATCTTGAATCCATCGACTGAAGAGCTAAGTCGCAGTGACTTGGATCTGGTTGTGGCAGGTACCGATAAAGCTGTACTAATGGTTGAATCCGAAGCCAAAGAACTCTCAGAAGATCAAATGCTCGGTGCGGTATTGTTTGGTCATGACGAAATGCAAGTTGTGATCGAAGCGATCAAGCAATTCGCTGCAGAAGTGGGCACCCCTGCAAGTACATGGGCACCTGCAGTTCAAAATGAAGAATTAAAAGCGCGTTTAGCGACTCGTTTTGCTGACGAAATCAGTGTTGCGTACACCGAGACTGAAAAAGCACTGCGTTATGAAAAACTGGATGCGATCAAACAAGCGGCTTTGGCTGAATTCGCGCCTGAAGGTAGCGACGTTGATCCAGCAGAGTTGCAAAACTACTTTGAAGATCTGAAATACCGCACCGTTCGTGACAATATCCTGTCGGGTAAACCGCGTATCGATGGCCGTGATACCAAGACTGTGCGTGCGCTGGACATCCAAGTGGGTGTCTTGCCACGTGCGCATGGTTCATCATTGTTTACTCGTGGTGAAACACAGGCTTTGGTCACTGCAACACTGGGTAATACCCGTGATGCGTTGATGGTTGACTCATTGGCTGGCACTCGCAACGATCCATTCATGCTGCATTACAACTTCCCTGCATACTCTGTGGGTGAAACTGGCCGCGAATCTGGTCCAAAACGTCGTGAAATCGGTCATGGCCGTTTGGCACGTCGTGGTGTATACCCTGTATTGCCAGCAGCAGACCGTTTCCCGTACGTGATTCGTGTGGTGTCTGATATCACTGAATCAAACGGTTCGTCATCAATGGCTTCGGTTTGTGGTGCAAGCTTGGCGTTGATGGATGCCGGCGTGCCGCTAAAAGCACCAGTTGCGGGTATTGCGATGGGCTTGGTCAAAGAAGGTGAGCGTTTCGCGGTTCTTTCTGACATCTTGGGCGATGAAGATCATTTAGGCGACATGGACTTTAAAGTAGCGGGTTCTGCGAACGGCATCACCGCACTGCAAATGGACATCAAGATCGAAGGGATTACCGAAGAAATCATGGAGCTGGCGCTGAGCCAAGCCTACCAAGGTCGTATTCATATCCTGAATGGCATGAATCAAGTACTGGCGCGTAGCCGTACTGAGATCAACATGCATGCACCAACCTATGCGGTTATTCAAGTCAATCCTGACAAGATTCGTGACATCATCGGTAAAGGCGGTGCAACGATTCGTGCTCTGACCGAAGAAACCAAAGCGACCATCGATATCGAAGATAACGGCACGGTTCGTGTGTTTGGTGAAAGCAAAGCGGCTACTCAAGCGGCAATTGCCAAGATCCAAGCAATCACTGCTGAAATCGAACCCGGTACGATCTACGAAGGTACCGTTGTGCGTATCGTTGAATTTGGGGCGTTTGTAAACTTGCTGCCGGGTACTGATGGCTTACTGCACATTTCACAAATTTCCAATGAGCGTATTGCCAACGTTGCGGACGTTTTGTCAGAAGGTCAAAAAATCCGTGTGCAAGTCCAGGATGTTGATCAACGCGGTCGCATCAAGCTGTCTATGAAAGATCTTGCACCCGTTTGATGATGAAAAGATTCAGTTTAATGATCGTTTGACGATGCCAATTGGGCGAAATCAATCCATTCATTAAAGGATTCACCCAGAAGAAAACCCATTTTTTAAAAGTGGGTTTTTTTTATGGTTAAGGAAAAAGATCTTGTTTTCGCTATAAAAAAGGACTGATGGACTGCATAAATGGACTCAATTGCATAATGTGACCGCTTTTTCGTTGATTGTGGCTTTTAACTGAGCAGTCTTCGTGCTATCGTCGCACGGTGTAGGGATACAGCCAGAAAAGGAATCAAAAAAATGTTCAACAACCCGTCAAATCAGACATCATCCAAACACTCAACTCAATCTGCCACCCATCAAGCCCCTCCATC
>CAYJTU010000093.1:0-14079 GCA_964373105.1 uncultured Moraxellaceae bacterium
CCCAATTGTTTGATGAAGAGATGAATCAACTCAGTGAGCAGTTAAAAGGGCACTACCGTCATCAAGTTTTGGATTTTAGACCTACGCGTCTATGAGGTGTCGTCACCATAAAGTGAAAAAGCAAGAAGCACTCGATTGAGTGCTTTTTTTGATTTATTAGTGGTCCGTGGTTTTGCAGCGATTTTTAAAAACAGTTAGAAATAGAGTGATTGAGGATGTCCCATGACTGATTTATTCAGTGCAATAGAAGATGCAGAGCATCAAGATCAACAAGTGATCCAAGCCGAGATGCGCAAACTCATCGATCTGATTCGCATCAATAGTCATGCTTACTACGTGATGGACGCTCCTGTGCTCGATGATGGCGAGTACGACGAACTATTACGGCGTTTAAAGGCGCTTGAAGAGCAATATCCAGCGTCTGTGCAGTCTGATTCGCCAACTCCTCGTGTGGGAGGTGCGGCACTCGGGCAGTTCCAAAGTGTCGTGCATCAGGTGCCGATGTTATCGCTAGGCAATGTTTTTGATTACGACGACTTGCTGAGCTTTGATCAACGGGTACGTGAGCGTCTCCCCAATCAAGAGATCCAATACGAGCTGGAACTCAAGCTTGATGGTCTGGCAGTGGCTTTGCACTATCAAGACGGTCAGCTGGTGCAAGGGGTCACGCGTGGCGACGGCGAGACGGGCGAGGACATCAGCCATACCGCCAAAACCATTCGCAACCTACCGCATCTCTTGGTCGATCCCACAGGCAAACCGGTGCCAGGTGTGCTTGAGGTGCGCGGTGAAGTGCTGATCCCGAAAAGCGGCTTTCATAAACTTAATCGCGATGCCGAAGCACGTGGGCTTAAAACCTATGTCAATCCGCGCAATGCCGCTGCGGGCAGCTTACGTCAGCTAGACCCTGCGATAGCGGCGACGCGACCTTTGGCGTTCTATGCCTATTCGATTGCCCAAAGCGTGCCTTCGCACGCGTGCCCAACCCAGTCCGCATCGCTCTATTGGCTAAAGTCTTTGGGTTTTACCATTTCCGAGCGCTTGGAAGTCGTCAATTCCATCGCGGAAGTGCAAGCCGTCTACGATCAGATCAATGCAGGTCGCGAGGCACTCGCGGTAGAAATCGATGGTATGGTGGTCAAAGTTGATTCCCTGCGCCAGCAGCAACAACTGGGTTTTTTAAGTCGCGAACCACGCTGGGCGACTGCTTATAAATTCCCTGCCAAAGCGGCACTGACCACGGTGGAGCAGATTGATTGGCAGGTGGGGCGTACCGGCACATTGACCCCTGTTGCGCGTTTAAAGCCCGTGTTTGTCGGTGGTGTGACCGTCAGCAATGTCACACTGCACAATATCGGTGAGATTCAGCGCTTAGACGTACGCGTCGGTGATAGCGTCACGGTCTATCGTACTGGTGACGTGATTCCTAAAGTCGAGCGCGTCTGGCCCGAGTTCCGTCCTGAGTCTGCACAGGTTGTTGTGTTACCAAGCCATTGCCCAGTCTGTGAGTCTCCGGTGATCATGCCTGAAGGCGAGGCGCTGGCCCGTTGTACGGGGGGGCTATTTTGCCCTGCGCAGCGCATAGAGGCGATACGTCATTTTGTGTCACGTAAAGCCATGGATATTGATGGTTTAGGTGAGCGCTGGGCTGAAGGGTTGCTCAGTAACCGATTGATTGAGGATGTCTCCGATCTCTATCAACTCCACACCCGCCGTGACGAGCTATTGACGCTTGAGAAGCTCGGTGAAAAATCCGTACAAAACCTTCTGGATGCGATCGAAGCCAGTAAGAAAACCACGTTTGCACGTTTTATTTATGCGCTCGGGATTCGCGGCGTTGGCGAAAATACGTCACGTCATTTAGCAGAGCAGTTTCAAACCTTGGAGGCATTGTTTGCCGCTGATCTCGATAGTTTAAAGATGACTGCGGATGTTGGCGAGATTTCTGCAAAATGGATACTCAGCTTCTTAAGCGAAACGCATAATCGTCATATTATTGAACGGCTCGTTGCTGCAGGGGTCTATTGGGATGCACCCGTCAAACGGACGCGTCAGCCGCTAACCGGTGAAAGCTGGGTACTCACCGGTGCGTTGTCTCGTTTCACCCGTGAACAAGCGACGATGATTCTGCAAGAACTGGGTGCACGGGTCAGCGGCAGTATCTCTGCAAAAACCAAGGCATTGGTGGCTGGAGAGAAAGCCGGTAGCAAGCTTGCTAAGGCACAAGAGTTAGGCATTCAAACCCTGACCGAAGATGAGTTCGTGACTTTTGTTGCGGGGCATGGCGTTGAGTTATAATTTCATTGTTAAATAAAGCCTTTGGATATCCATGCATATGACGATTGCACGTAAACTGTGGCTGGATCTGGGCAATACGCGGTTAAAGTATTGGCTGACTGAAGGCGATGAAATCATCACCAGTGGTGCAGAGCTGCATCTCCAGTCGCCTGCGGATTTGCTACTGGGTTTGGTGGATCGCTTTAATAGTTTTCAGCCGTCCTTTATTGGTGTCTCTTCGGTGCTGGATAGTCAGGCGAATTTACGGATTAAAAAGTCGCTTAAACCGTTGCATACCCCAGTAGAGTTTGCCCAAGTCCTCGCCACTTCCCATGGTTTAATCACCGGCTATGATCAGATAGAAAAGTTGGGTATCGATCGCTGGCTACAGGTGCTGGCGCTCTCTGGACAGCAGCAAAAATTCTGTATTGTGGGTTGTGGTACTGCACTGACCCTCGATTTGCTCGATGATGAGACGCATCTTGGTGGTTATATCCTGCCAAGTTTCTATTTGCAGCGCGAGGCCTTGGCGCAAGGTACTCGCCGTGTGCAAGTGCCTGACGGCGCTTTTAGCAATCTGGCCGCTGGGCGAAACACCCAAGATGCGGTGCATCATGGCATTCTACTGGGCCTCGTCGGTGCGATTGAGAAACTGGTGCGTTCCGATCCGACGCGTGAACTCGTACTGACGGGCGGCGATGCGGTACTCATCCGCTACTTCCTAGATATTCCCAATCCGATCACGGTCGAAGAGGATTTGTTGTTGAAAGGGCTACGCCGCTATTTTTCTTAAAATTAATTCATTAATTTTTTATGACGAGGCTTGTATTTATTTTTTTTGTGTTTAGAATCTGCCCACATTAGTTCAGACATCGTGTCTGGACCCCTCAAATTCTACAGGAGCACTTGCAATGGTTAAAGACGGTATTTTTGCTTAACAGCTTCGCTCCTGATTCGGACCGCTGCTTTAAGCACACGGTTCGAATGCACAGATCTTATCTAAGACCCTAGCATTCGCTAGGGTTTTTCGTTTTTGGATCGATGGTTTTAGTCGATCCAAATGTCAAAAAACTCAAACTTCCGTGTGCACTGACGTGATGTGTGGTCTCTACCCATAAGACCGCAGATCAAAACGCGCTTATCCAGCGTATATTTTTTAGTGTTATAAAAATCATGGCTATACAACTGACTTTAAACGCCAACTCGGGTTATGGCGTCCCTGTAAACATTTTTACCCGAGATATTGATGACGGTGCAATTGAGCAATTGAAAAAGATCGCTCAACTGCAATTTATTTACCCACATGTCGCAGTCATGCCAGATGTGCATCAAGGCATTGGTGCAACGGTTGGCTGTGTCATCCCAACCAAAAACGCCATCATCCCCGCAGCGGTGGGCGTAGATATTGGCTGCGGCATGAATGCGATTCGGCTTGGCTTGAAATCAGCACAACTGCCTGATGATCTACGCAAGATTCGCAGTGAGATTGAGCGGACGGTGCCGGTAGGCTTTAACCACCATAGCCAAGTCAAAGCGCGTGCTTCGAGCATTGATCCATTGGCGCGTCGTTTAAGTGGCATCACCGAGAAGCATCCGGGATTGCTGCGTATGCTGCGCAACTTTGATCGGACCTGGCAGAAGCAACTCGGCACGTTAGGCGGTGGCAATCACTTTATTGAACTATGCATAGATGAAAATGATGATGTCTGGGTCATGTTGCATTCTGGGAGTCGCGGTTTGGGTAACTGTATCGGCACGTACTTTATTGAACGTGCCAAGAAAGAAGCCCAAAGCCGATTTGGTCATGTCCCTGACAAAGATTTGTCCTACTTTGCGGAAGGTTCGGCCAATTTCGATGATTATGTCGAAGCTGTGCATTGGGCGCAGGATTACGCGATGGAAAACCGCCGTGAAATGATGCGTCTGATATTGGCCAAGCTTCGGGTACATTTACCGCCTTTCCAATTGACCAAAGAGGCGATTAATTGCCATCACAACTATGTGCAGCAAGAAAGTCACTTCGGGGAAAATGTCTATGTCACGCGTAAAGGCGCGATCAGTGCCCAAGCCGGTGAATTGGGGATTATCCCCGGATCGATGGGCGCGAAGTCTTATATCGTACGTGGCAAAGGCAATGCGATGTCGTTCTGCTCTTGTTCACACGGTGCGGGGCGACGTATGAGCCGAAATAAAGCCAAGGATTCATTTACCTTGGATGATTTGGCACAGCAAACTGCGGGCATTGAATGCCGCAAAGACAAAGGCGTCATGGATGAAATTCCAGCCGCCTACAAAGACATTGATCAAGTCATGGCGAATCAGACCGATCTGGTTGAGGTCGTGCATACCTTGCGTCAAGTCATGTGTATCAAGGGTTAAGGAGATCAGGCGATGAAACTGAAGAAAGTAAATCTGTTCAAGGAGCGCAATGCATTGGCGGTGCATCCACTGATGCACAAGGGCGGTGTCAACCACAATGAAAAGGTCGACATTGTCCGTCAGCGCGAGCGACGTGCAGAGCGTCAAACGTTGAATCATACGGATTGGTTAGGTCAGCACCGTCACGGTGCTGAGTCTTAACGTCAGTCTTTTACATAAGTTTTAGGAGTTACCGCGATGTTTAGCATCAATTTTCAAATGCCTTTATGGCAACACGCAAGCCGCTCTATGGGTATGGAGGGCTTGTGGATATTTGATTTTTATCGACAGCGATTTAAAAATAGAGTTTCAACACATTATGAAAACAGAAGAACTGAATGAGATTTTGGCGTGCCTACCCGATGGGCGTACACTTTTCCATTACCAAAAAGACCAGCACATTGCACTGATCCTAAAGAAGCTGATACATCATGGTCAATTGCAGACTGTGGCCGACCTCAAGCAAAGTCACTATGCCAAATGGACGCAGCACCCTTGGGTAAAGCAATTCTTGGCGAAGCAGCCCAATGCAAAAGCAATGCTTGCGCCCCTGAGCGAGACCTACCTTAATACTGAAGCGCTTGATTTTCCGTTTATCCTTACTGCAGGACGCTGGGGATCAGTGGAGAAATATCACTGGTGTCAGACGACGAGGCGCGGTGAGAATCTTGTCCTGCATATGAATTTGCCGCATTCCATTAAGAATGCATTTGAGCAAGTCGGGGTTGAGGATGCAGGGCAGTATGGTTTCCATCCCCACGATAAGATCAGACCGACCCTCGCTTGGGCTCGTCTTGATATTGATCTGCAGCACGGGCAAGTACTGATCGAAGAAATTCAAAGTGATCTGATTCGGGATATGGCGCGCAGTATTCAACGTGCCATTCGTTTTCAGCAGTATCCGAATCGCAAAGTTTGGCTGATGGGCAATCGCATTCATCCCTCCCAATTTCTGACCGCGATTCAACCCGTGTACGATGCGCTGTTTCGGCAGTGGTCCGAAGCCATGCTGACAGCAACACTGCATTTTATTTTTGAAGAGCTCGGCATATTTGATGTTTATTATCATACGTGGGAAGGCGGTAAGCGCTTAAAGAAATTGCATAAATATGGCGCACCGCCGCGCTCGCTCTATAGTCAACTGCCCGAGCGATTCGGCTTTGCTGCCACCACGATTTGCCCGCGGATGTGTCAACATGATGCGCAAGTGAAGCGACGGATCAAAGCCGGTGAGGGTGAAGTGCAGTGGTATCGACTAAGCGTTTAATATGGCGCACTGACCGGTTCGCTATCAACCTTTAAGATTGATAGCGAACATCTATTTCTATCCTCGGATGGTGACCAATACTCTCAAAATTTCAGAATCCCCGCCATCACTGTCTGTGATCAGCAAGAACTCTTCACCATCTTCTCGTGATTTTAGCCATGTGATGCCTTCGACTTTGATCGGGATTGGAACATCTTGCTTCTCGGTAATGATTTGCGCATCTCGTGTTTTTCCATCCAAGGACAAGAACACGATCAAACTCCCCAATACGGCGCCGTCATCATAAGTATTGGTTGTTTGTTCCACCGATGCGACCGCAGCGATCAACGACTGCTTAGGCAAAAAACAAGCATCCGATATCCCACTGGCAGAATCGTCAATATCGGGAAGTGCTAAGCTGAGCGCGTCGATCACGGCGTTTTTTAAATCACCGCTTTGACCCAATCTTTCTAAATCAACAATTAGCACGCCATGATGGCGGTTGATATTGCCACGTTGAAAAATATACAGATGCTGATCAACGCTACAGACAGCCTCAATATTCAGTTCCGCACCACCTGTTAACGCAAGGTTGGATTCCAAAAAGTCATAGTCTACAGTGCTAAATAGTGTACGGCTTTGCTGCGTTGAGGGATTGAACAGCAAGGCCGTCTTACGATTGGCCTTAGAGCCTGAACCCATGATCAGCAGTTGTGTTTGTCCATCCATCTGCACGGTGGTCATGGCTTCAAAGTCGGGCTTTTCGGCTTTAGCTAGAGGGGTCAGAGGTAGATGGTCCAACAGCGGAATTTTTTCAAAATCGGTGATCTGATCAACACACTCTTTAAGCGGCGTTTTGAGTAAATAACCGACATCATCACCGACCATATACAGCGTATCTGCGATTGCGACAACTCCAGAAAGTGCACCAACGCCTTGGAATGATCGACGTTCAAGGACTGTAATGTTCATGATGGCAAGCTCGCGTGAAGTTCATACTTTTGATGATGAGACAAAAAAATAGGCTAGGGAAATCCTAGCCTATTTTTTGATGGTAGATAGATCATTCTTCGCGTTTTTGTTGTCGCAGATAGCCACCGCGACGTGCGGGCAGTGGGTTCTCTTGTTGGCGTTCGGCACGGCGTTTCGCCATACCGTAGAGACCTGTGCCGACGCGAGGTTTCAACTTCACGCTTTGCACAAGGTTTTCGATGTCATGCTTGTCGAGTTCCATCCAGCGACCCGTGCGCAGTTCACGCGGCAGGATCACCGTGCCATAGCGGGTGCGCAGTAGACGGCTGACTTTGAGTTCTTGAGACTCAAACAAACGACGTACTTCGCGGTTACGCCCTTCTTTGACCACAACTTGATACCAGCGGTTGATGCCTTCACCGCCAATTTCACTGAACGACTCGAACTTAGCCGGACCATCTTCAAGCTCGACACCATCAGTCAAAGTCTTGATGATTTTTGGTGTGACTTCACCCATGACCCGCACGGCGTATTCACGTTCGATTTCACTGGATGGATGCATCAGCTTGTTGGCGAGTTCACCATCGTTGGTAAACATCAGCAAACCAGTACTGTTAATATCGAGACGACCGACCATGACCCAGCGATCATTGGGAATCTGGGGTAGCTGTTCAAAGACTGTGACACGTCCTTCAGGGTCGGTACGTGAGCAAATCTCGCCTTCGGGTTTGTAATAGACCAGTACCCGACGACGGGTTTCTTCTTCGGATTGATGGGCGATCTTACGACCATCGATGCGAATTTCATCGGTCGGCTCAACGCGTTCGCCTACTGTTGCGATCTTGCCATTGATACTGACTCGACCCGCAGCGATCACTTCTTCCATAAACCGACGTGACCCTAAGCCAACACGGGCGAGGACTTTTTGCAGCTTTTCACTCATTTTTTTACAACCCTAATTACTACATTCTTGATCATTAAGCTTTTAAACTAAGCGGAACTAAATCAATCTATTATCATCAGTGCAGATGCGCTGATACGAAAAAACGTTTGTTCATCTGGCTGCGGTTCATCACAAGCCAAAGGACCATAGAGCAATTCTATTGCAATATTTTGACCACAATTGGAAAAATAGGTTTTAAAACCCGATATTTCCATGAAGCATCCCTTTTACTCGGCTTCAGTCGTTAAGGCTGAAGCAATATTTTCAAGTTCTTGCAATTCCGGCAAGTTATCCAGTGACTCTAAACCAAATGCATCTAAAAAATGCTTGGTCGTGACAATCAATGCTGGTTTGCCAGCGACAGGGCGAAAGCCATCTTCGATGATCCACTGTCGTTCAAACAATGTACGCAAAATCTGACTGTTGACCGTGACCCCACGCAGTTGCTCGATATCTGCCCGCGTTACGGGCTGGCGATAAGCGATCACACTGAGCGTCTCAAGTAACGCTTGTGAGAGGCGAGTCGGACGCTCAGGCCAAAGCCGCGCAACCACGAATGCGTACTCAGGTCGTACTTGAATCCGGTAGCCACTCGCCGTCTTCGTCAGTTCAAGTGCGCTATCGACCAGTTTGATTGAAAGTTGATTCAACCAGGATTCAATCTGCGCATTGCCCAGCTTCTGACCCTGCTGTTCATACTCTGCTTCAATGGCTTGTCTGAGCATGAGTACTGGAACTGGTGTTTCACTGGCAAACAACGCTGCTTCGAGTAAACGTAAAACATGTGCGGGGTCAATGGAGGATACCGCTGATCCTTCTGATTCAATCTCAATCTTGTCGGACGTGATGGATGGATTCAATTCATCATGCGGCACGAGTCAGCCCTCTGATGGTCAGGAGTTGCTCTGAACCATCTTCTACAATTTCAATTTCTTGCTGGCGAAGCAGTTCTAAAACCGCCATAAATGTCACCACGATCCCCATCCGCCCTTGGCTACCTAGCAGTAAGTAATCAAAGCGCACACTGCGACCGCCTGCCAAGGCATGGCGTACGGCCACAATTCGATCTTCAAGCGGTACTTCTTCCGCAATAATGCGATGCTCAAACACGGGTGGGCGAGTGAGTAATGCCCGCATCGCCAACTGTAAGATATCCGCATCGAAACGCGCAATCTCTGGCACAGCATCGACTGGAAGCACACTGGATACACCCACTGTGACTGCAAAGACATCCCGTCCTTCTACCAATTGATCATTGAGCGCCGCTGCACCACTTTTGATGCGGGCGTATTCTTCCAAACGCGCCAGCAGATTTTTTCGTGGATCTTCTTCAACGGTCAGTGTTTTGGGCGCAGGCAGCAAGAGCCGAGATTTCAAATCAGCCAACAGTGCCGCCATCACCAAGTAGTCGCCGGCAAGTTCGATATCCAGTTGCTGCATCAGGCGGATATAGGTCAGGTATTGCGTCGCAATGGGTGCAATATCCAGTTTAACCAGATCTAAGCCATTTTTTCGCACTAAATACAACAAGAAATCGAGGGGCCCTTCAAAGCGCTCAAGCAAGATCGCAAATGCTTCCGGTGGGATATATAAGTCTTCCGGCAACTGGGAGAACCACTCATCGTTGACACGCGCAAGATTAACCTGATGTTGTTCTGCTTCTGATTCAGCAATTTGATTCATATTCTGGTTGTCTATCGTATCGATGTGGTCTTGTCGCAAATAGTCTCATCATCTTTTATATCGCAGAGGATTAACACGACTTCTGATCAAGCCTCTACGCTTTTACGAAATGAGTATAGCAAGAATTAAGCCCGTCTAGGCTTGATGTGCAGAAATAGTGGAGGTTTTTTTCAATTGGTCAATTGTAAAAAGTATCTTTTTTGCCAAACATCTCACACTCAACACCATTCCATCGTCTTTACACCGTTTTTACACCGTCGTTGTTTCTTTCTATACCGTCTTAATAGCCGATTTTCTATGCTGTCGCATTGGATTTGATCGATCAACTTCAGATGTTTATGGAAGTCCGTTGCACGATTTTATCACTGATTATTTTATTAAAGCATAAGGGGACGGTCATGAGTGTTGAATATGGTTTGGCAGGATTAACTGCGCTGGGTTTATTGATTTATTTGATTTATGTGTTAATCAAACCGGAGGCGTTTTAATGAACATTCAAGCCTTAGGGCAAGTGACCCTCTTTTTGGTGGTGCTGTTTGCATTGGCACAACCTTTAGGTCGTTATTTAGTGGCTGTCCTAGAAAAAGGACTGCCTGCAAAAGCAGCCGTCATTGAATCCAAAGTATTTCGCATCTTTGGCATTCAGTCGGGTGCTGCGCATGAGATGAATTGGATTGCTTATGCAGTTGCCATTCTTGTCTTCAATCTTCTAGGTGTGCTTGCGGTTTTTGCTATTCAAATGCTGCAAGGTCATTTGCCGTTTAACCCGCAGCATTTCGGTGCACCGACGTGGGATTCAGCTTTGAACACTGCCGTGAGCTTCGTGACCAATACCAATTGGCAGGGTTATGCCGGTGAAAGCACGATGAGTCATTTTACTCAAATGACCGCGCTCACTGTACAAAACTTTGTCTCTGCGGCGACAGGTCTTGCGGTGGCTTTTGCATTGATCCGTGGTTTTGTACGTCGTTCTTCTAAGACCTTAGGCAATGCGTGGGTGGACATCTGGCGTGGGGCGGTTTATGTGTTGCTTCCGCTTTCCATCGTCATTGCGCTGTTATTTGTGGGTCAAGGCGTTATCCAAAATTTCTCTGCTGACTTCACGTTGACGACTTTACAAGGCGCCAAACAGACTTTGGCAATGGGTCCGGTGGCTTCTCAAGAAGCGATCATGATGCTGGGTACCAATGGTGGCGGTTTCTTTAATGCCAATGCCGCGCATCCATTTTTAAATCCGACGCCTTTTAGCAACTTCATTCACATACTCTCGATTTTCTTGATTCCCGCTGCCTTGTGCTTTGCCTTGGGCCGTATGAGCGGTGATCAGCGTCAGGGCGGTGTCATTGTCGCTGCGATGACTTTGATGTTTGTGGTTGCTTTCGGCGTTGCGGTGCATGCAGAACTGGCGGGTAATCCATTACTGACTCATACCGACCAAGTCGCAAGTGCCCTGCAAGCGGGCGGCAATATGGAAGGGAAAGAAACCCGTTTTGGGATTGTGACCTCATCGTTATTTGCGGTCGTGACCACAGCAGCATCGTGTGGTGCGGTGAATGGGATGCACGATTCATATACTCCGCTTGGCGGGATGGTGCCCATGCTGTTGATCCAATTGGGAGAGGTGGTGTTTGGTGGTGTCGGCACGGGTCTCTACGGCATGCTGCTCTATGCGATCTTGGCAGTCTTTATTGCGGGTCTGATGATCGGACGGACGCCTGAGTACTTGGGTAAAAAGATCGAAGCCTTTGACATGAAAATGGTCGTGATCGGCATGCTCGTGACACCGTTGCTTGTGCTCGTGGGCACTGCAATTGCGGTGATGACAGAAGCAGGCCGTGCCGGGATTGCCAACCCACAAGCACATGGTTTCAGTGAAATTCTCTATGCCTTCAGCTCTGCGGCCAATAACAACGGCAGTGCATTTGGCGGTCTCTCAGCCAACACGCCTTTTTATAACCTGATGCTGGCTTTTGCGATGTTCTTTGGTCGATTTGGCGTGATTCTGCCCGTGCTGGCATTGGCGGGGTCGCTGGCGAATAAACAACGTCTGACGGTCAATGCCGGCACATTACCGACCCATACCTTGTTATTTGTCTTTCTGCTGGTTGGTACGGTGATTTTGGTCGGTGCGCTGACTTATATGCCTGCACTTGCACTGGGGCCCATCGTTGAGCACGTGCAATTGGCACTCCATACCGTGTCAGGTCTATAAGGTCAATCAGGAGAATAATGATGAATGCTTCACCTCGAGATGTGCAACAACAGAGCCATCATAACGATGCAAAAAGCCATACTAAAAAACTGACGATGTTTGATAAAGAGCTCCTTAAACCGGCATTGATCAGCACCTTCAAAAAGCTAGATCCCCGTATCCAGTGGGCCAACCCCGTGATGTTTGTCGTGTATGTCGGCAGTTTGCTGACCAGTGTATTAGCCGTCCAAGCGGCATTCGCGCCAAGCAGCAGTTTTATGCATGGTGAGGATACTTTTGGCTTTATCTCCGCAATCACGGTTTGGCTATGGTTTACGGTATTGTTCGCAAACTTTGCCGAAGCAATTGCCGAAGGTCGCAGTAAAGCGCAAGCCGCGAGCCTGCGCAGTGCGCGTCAAGATGTCATGGCGAATAAAATCAGCAGTCCGATTCGGACGAGTGCCCAGAGTAAGGTTTCAGCAACCACATTGCGCAAAGATGATTATGTCTATGTCATCGCAGGTGAAGTGATCCCTGCTGATGGTGAAGTCGTTGATGGCATGGCTTCTGTCGATGAGTCGGCGATCACGGGTGAATCAGCCCCCGTGATTCGTGAAGCGGGTGGTGACTTCTCGGCCGTGACTGGGGGTACGCGCGTACTGTCCGATTGGCTGGTGATCCGCGTCAGTAATAATCCGGGTGAAGGTTTTTTGGACCGTATGATTGCGATGGTGGAAAGCGCCAAACGCCAAAAAACACCGAATGAAATTGCCCTCACGATTTTGCTGGTTGCACTGACCTTGATCTTCTTGATGGCGGTGGTCACCTTGCTGCCATTTTCGATCTTTGCCGTGCATGTCAGTCAACTGGGTACACCTGTAAGCTTAACCGTATTGGTGGCGCTGCTGGTTTGTTTGATTCCAACGACTATTGGCGGTTTGCTCTCTGCGATTGGTGTTGCTGGCATGAGCCGTATGATGCAGGCCAATGTGATTGCAACCTCGGGCCGTGCCGTTGAAGCAGCAGGTGACGTGGATGTGTTGCTGCTGGATAAAACCGGTACGATCACCTTTGGTAATCGTCAAGCGTCTGCATTTTTCCCAGCGCCTGGCATTACCCAAGAGCATCTGGCGGACTATGCGCAGCTTGCTTCATTAGCTGATGAAACGCCTGAAGGTCGCAGTATCGTGATCCTCGCCAAGCAGTTGTTCAATATTCGCGAGCGTGATTTGCAGTCACTACAGGCAGTATTTGTGCCATTTACCGCACAGACCCGGATGAGCGGTGTGGATCTCCCGAACAACCAAGCGCTGCGCAAGGGTTCAGTTGATGCAATCGCCAAACATATCGAAAGCCTCGGTGGGCAAGCGCTACCTAAAGCAGTCCGTCAAATGGCTGATGACATTGCGCGTCGTGGCAGCACTCCACTGGTCGTTGCTGATGGCAACGTCGCCTTAGGTGTGGTGGAGCTAAAAGACGTGGTGAAAGGCGGGATCAAAGAGCGCTTTGCCGAACTGCGTCAGATGGGCATCAAAACCGTCATGATCACAGGCGACAACCCACTGACCGCCGCAGCGATCGCTGCCGAAGCGGGTGTCGATGACTTTATGGCTGAAGCCACGCCTGAGCAAAAACTCGCCCGTATTCGTCAGTATCAAAGTGAAGGCAAGCTGGTTGCGATGACTGGTGATGGCACAAACGATGCGCCCGCACTGGCTCAGGCTGACGTTGCTGTGGCGATGAATACTGGTACGCAAGCCGCGAAAGAAGCGGGCAATATGGTGGATTTGGACTCCAACCCGACCAAATTGATCGAAATCGTAGAAACGGGCAAGCAGATGCTGATGACCCGCGGTGCGCTGACGACTTTTAGTATCGCCAATGATATCGCCAAGTATTTTGCGATTATCCCTGCGGCCTTTGCGACGACCTATCCGGCTTTGAACGCACTAAATGTCATGCACCTTGGTAGTCCAGCGAGCGCGATTCTATCCGCGGTTATTTTCAATGCGTTGGTGATCATCGCCCTGATTCCATTGGCTTTGCGCGGTGTAAAATATCGTCCAGTCGGTGCGGCGGCTTTGCTACGTCGTAATCTGGGTATCTATGGTTTGGGCGGCATTATCATTCCTTTTATCGGGATCAAAGTGATTGATGTGGTGTTGAATGCTACGGGTTTGATGTAACCCGCAGCTGTCGTTCTACACAATTTAAGACATGCTTTTAAGGAGCAAGATGATGAGTAGTTTTACACAGTCTATGACCCAGTCGATCCGTCCAGCAGCCAGTTTGTTTGTTGTCTTGACGGTCTTAACCGGTTTGGCGTATCCGCTGGTGGTCACCGGCATT
>CAYJTU010000094.1:0-13941 GCA_964373105.1 uncultured Moraxellaceae bacterium
GCTTCTTGCTCAGCGACTTTTTTCTCACGCATATCGTGTTGTGCGGCAAGCAGTTTACGTTCAGTTTCTACATCCACAGCCAGTGGCGTAAGTTGAACGGGTTGATTTGCAGCATTCTGACCATCGACAGGTTGATTACTGACCCCATTCGCGGGCGGTGCTAAACGATGCGTCGGTTCCAGATTTAACGTTTTATCGACAGGTGCAACTTGCGGCACTGTACTTTTTTGTCCATTTCCTTGGAATAAAAAACTCGCCAGCAGCGCACTGCCTCCGAGTAGGATAATACCGCCCATCCAGCGTTGTTGATTCGCACTCATGATTGCAGCCTCCCCACCCACATTTGTTGTTTATTCCAATTGGAAATTTAAATTTTGTCGCGATGCTGATGTGCATACACTTCTTCAAGCGTATGAAACGACCCCCATGCCAGCATCAAATCATCATCACTCACTGCAGCACTAGCACCTTCTAACGCGGCAGCAATGCTCGGATAGAAGGTCACTGGCACATGCACCAAAGCCGCACGAAGTTGCTCCATTGACGCAGCGCGAGGTACATCAAGTACAGCGACATGCCAATGATGAATCTTGCCCTGTGCCATCTCAACCACAGTGGCTATATCTTTGTCCGCCAACATAGAGAATATAGCATGAATATGACGCGTTACATGTTTTTTGCAATAAACTGTCAATTGCTTGAGTAAAAAATTGACGCCGTGCGGGTTATGCGCCACATCTGCAATCAATTGTCGCCCTTGATAAGTCTGCAACTCAAAACGGCCTGCGAGTTTTGCTTCTTCAATACCTTGTTTTATCGCATGATGTGAAACTTTAATGTCACTCAATAGCACCGCAGCAATGGCAACGCTCACATTGTGCATTGCCAAATTCGCTACAGGTAACGATATAGTTTCAGCAGAGTCCGCATAGAAATAAGGTTCTTTTAAAAGCGTTACATGTTCGCTTACAAAGTTATCATCCTCATGCAGATCGTCATTCAATCCTTCAGCACTGCACCACTGAAAATCTCGGCCGACTTGATACACTGAACAACTCAGCATAGTGGCACGCGTCCGCACACTTTCCGGCATATCATGCTCGCCAAAAACCAGCGGGATACCCTCGCGTAAAATGCCAGCTTTTTCAAAACCAATGGCTTCGCGATTGTCTCCAAGCCACTCCACGTGATCAACACCAATATTGGTAATCACTGCGACATCTGGATCAATCAAATTTACCACATCTAAACGCCCGCCTAATCCCACTTCAAGCACCCAGACATCACAGTGCTGTTGTTTAAAGATTAAAAAAGCGGCCAAGGTTGTGGCTTCAAAAAAAGACAAGGTCAGGCCGCATGCTTGGCGTGCCATCTCGACTTCGACAAAAGCTTGAATCAGCAACTGATCATCTACAGGTGTGCCATTCACACGAACGCGTTCGTTAAAATATTGAATGTGAGGAGATTGATAAAGTCCAGTCTTCAGACCAGCGGCTTGGTAGATGGATGCAATGACAGTTGTCGTCGAGCCTTTACCATTGGTACCAGCGACTGTAATCACAGGCACATTGGGGTGGAGAACATCCAACTGTGCAGCCACAGGACGGACTCGCTCTAGCCCCATATCAATTGCAGTGGCATGAATCGTCTGCCAATAATCCAGCCACTGGTTTAAGGTGCTTTCAACATTGGGGCGACGAGTTGATAAGGTGATTGAATCGCTCATAAAATCTTAAACAGTCACATTCATGAGCTTACTGAGCAGTCGTGCAATCGTGGTCTTCAGATCACGGCGATGCACAATTTGATCCACGACCCCATGCTCAAGTAAATATTCCGCACGCTGGAACGGCTCTTCAAGCACTTCACGTACCGTTTGTTCAATCACGCGTTTGCCTGCAAAACCGATCATGGCTTTCGGCTCTGACAGGTGGATATCACCTAGCATCGCAAGCGATGCAGTCACTCCGCCATAGACAGGATGTGTCAGTACTACGATATATGGAAGACTCGCTTCACGTAAACGCTGGATGGCTGCAGCAGTTCGGGCCATCTGCATCAGAGACAATAGTCCCTCTTGCATCCGCGCGCCACCTGACGCAGCAAAACATACTAATGGTTGACGAGCCGCCAGCGCCGTTTCAGCAGCAAGGACAAAACGATCACCAACCACAGAGCCCATAGAGCCGCCCATAAAGTCAAACTCAAAGGCGCAAGCGACTAGTTTCAATTGATCGATTGACCCTTGCATGACCAACAGGGCTTCAGTCTCACCCGTTTTCTTCTGCATTGCGAGCGTTCGCGTGGGATAAGGCAAACTATCGACAAAGTGCAGTGGATCACTGGTCGTGAACTCTTGGCCGAGCTCGGTATCGACATGATCAAAAAGTGTTTCTAGACGTATGCGTGCCGACATCTTGAGATGTTCATCACAATGCGGGCACACGTACAGCAGTTCAGGAAGACGACTTTTGATAATTTCATTATCGCAAGCAGGACAGACAATGACAGGGATATTCGGGCGTTCACTACTCACGACCGCAGTCTTGTGGATGCTTGGCACAGGACGATCCAGCCAGTTAGGTCGATCATCTTGCACTTGATTGCCGCTTGTCCCATTGGTCATTGTCAACTCCGTCATTTTAGATCATCCAAAGCTAGGCGTAACTCTTGAACTTTTGCCACGATTTTAGCTTGCGCCTCAGTCACACTATGTTCAGCAAAAGCGCGTACCAATACGGTTCCTACGATCACACCATCCGCAGCCACACCGACCGCTTGTGCGGTTTGGCGATCATGGATCCCAAAACCAACACCGATAGGTAGATCGGTTTTTTGTTTGATAGTACGTATCCGCTGCGCGACTTCATCGGTATCCAGCGCTGATGAACCGGTAACGCCTTTAAGCGAAACATAATATACATAGCCACGTGCCGCTTTCACCACATGTTCAATCCGCGCATCGGTTGTCGTCGGCGCGAGTAAGAAAATAGGATCAATCTCATGCTTAGCCAAGATTGCGCCTAGCGCCTCGCCTTCCTCTGGGGGTAAATCAACCAACAGCAACCCATCAACACCGGCCTTGGCTGCTCGTGCAGCAAACGCTTCATAACCAATAATCTCTATAGGGTTGAGATAACCCATTAACACGATGGGCGTGGTGGTATTGGTTTTGCGGAACTCAGCAACCATGTCCACAGCGTTGAACGTACTGGTACCTGCAGCCAATGCACGTTCAGCAGCCAATGCAATCACAGGGCCATCCGCCATCGGATCAGAAAACGGCAAACCCAGCTCAATCAAATCTGCACCCGCCGCAACGATGGCATGCAATAAAGGGACAGTCACTTCTGGAGCAGGATCACCTGCCATAATGTAAGGAATCAAAGCCTTACGGTTTTGCGATTTTAAGTTAGCAAAACAAGATGCAATACGAGACATAATCAAATCATTCCAAATTAATTTTTGCTGTCATCAGCAATGATGCATATAGGGGTTCACATCAAATCAGACGCAAATCAGGTACTTTTTTCAAGAAGCTGTTTCTAGATTGACTTCCTATACCAATAGAAATGCTCTGCTAGAGGCGTTCTTCAAGAAAATAGTTAGCTGATCACAATCCCATCGAGTTTAGCCACCGTCAGCAAATCCTTATCGCCACGCCCAGAGAGACACACCACAATGGATTGATCCTTCGACATCGTCGGCGCCAGTTTCTTCACATAGGCAATCGCATGACTACTTTCCAGCGCAGGAATGATGCCTTCGATCAGCGTGAGATCACGGAAACCTTGCAGTGCTTCATCATCATCAATCGGAACATACTGCACACGGCCCACATCTTTTAAGAAGCTATGTTCAGGGCCAACACCTGGATAGTCCAGGCCCGCAGAAATAGAGTGCGTCTCGATAATCTGACCTTGATCATCCGCCATCACATAGGTGCGATTGCCATGCAGCACGCCAATTTTCCCAGCGGTCAGCGGTGCAGAGTGCTTGCCGCTTGCAACGCCAAAGCCTGATGCCTCAACCCCATAAATCTTGATGGCTTTGTCATTGAGGAAAGGATAAAACAGGCCAATAGCATTAGAACCACCACCGACACAAGCAACGAGCGCATCTGGCAATTTACCAATTTGCTTTAGGCTTTGTTCACGCGCTTCACGACCAATGATCGATTGGAAGTCACGCACCAGCATCGGATAAGGATGAGGACCAGCAACCGTACCAATGATGTAATAGGTCGTATCGACATTGGTGACCCAATCACGCATCGCCTCATTGAGAGCATCTTTGAGCGTCCGTGAGCCACTGGTTACGGGAACCACCGTTGCGCCCAAGAGCTTCATGCGATAGACGTTCATCGATTGACGATGCACATCATCCACCCCCATATAAATCACGCACTCCATACCCAAACGCGCAGCAATCGTCGCTGTCGCCACCCCATGCTGACCCGCACCGGTTTCAGCGATGATGCGGGTTTTGCCAGAGAGTTTGGCAAGTAGCGCTTGGCCAATGGTATTGTTGACCTTGTGCGCACCGGTATGGTTCAAGTCTTCACGCTTTAGATAAATCTGCGCACCGCCTAACTCGCGGCTTAAACGCTCCGCATGGTAAAGCGGTGATGGACGTCCAACAAAGTGTGCCAAATCATAATCAAACGCACGTAAGAACTCCGCATCATTTTTCATGCGGTTATAAAGGTTTTCCAGATCCTCCAGCGCGGCCATCAAGGTCTCAGAAACAAAACGACCGCCATGTACACCAAAGTGACCTTTATTATCGGGATACTGCGTAAAGTCAATCGCACTGAAATCAACATCTTTAAGTTGATCTTGCAACGCTGTTTGATCGTTGGCTTTCACATCTAAACTACCCATTACATTACTCCACGTATTTTTTTTCAAAACTGATTTTATAAGCCATTTTTTGTGGCTGTTCATAACGAAATAAAGTCTTGTGAATGACTTTAGAATTGACTCAAATTAAATTAGTGACGCCATCGCCCTGTTTGTTTAGCCCGTTCAACAAATTTTTGAATTAAGCCTTCATCTTTTATACCTTTGGAGGCTTCGACTCCGCCACTGACATCAACCGCATAGGCTCGCGTTTGCTCAATCGCATCAATCACATTTTCGGGCGTCAAGCCGCCAGCCAAGATCAGTGCAAAAGGCGCATCTTGATTGACCTGTTTCTGCTGAGCATCTAGTTTCGGGAACCGCTGCCAATCAAAGGCATGTCCCGTACCGCCGTGCAAGTCTGGATGCCATGCATCAAGGAGCACCCCACTGGCACCTGCATCTTGATAGCGTTTGATTTCAGTTTGTATATCCATCTCGGGTTTCATCTGTAGCGCTTTAATCCAACGTTTACCTGTAAGCGCCCCCAATTGCTGACATTGCTCAGGCGTTTCATCGCCGTGAAACTGCAACAGATCAAGGGTAACGAGTGACAATATATGCTGTAAATCTGCTGCCGCCACATTCACAAAGAGCCCAACAGCTTGCACAAAAGGGGGCACATGCGGGAGTAAGCTCACCGCATGCTCAGCCGTCACTGCACGCGGACTCGGTGGATAAAAGACAAAACCAACCGCATCCGCACCCGCCAACACGGCAGCTCGCACATCAACCATACGGGTTAAGCCGCATATCTTGACGCGCGTGAACTTGGCTGGGGATAAAGAATTGGGCAACATGTATCTCTTATCAGGCAATAAAATATTAATGAAAAGTATTCTAACGCAACTTCGCCGCTAAAGTAGCAGCAATTGCGCATTCAAATTTTAGATATTGAGCAAGACTCTCCGCTCTCCTCACAAATCAATTACATTCCACTTACATTCTGGCTATACTTGCCGCGTTCTGAGTGTTCATCGTGATTAATCGTCATTGTGATGATTCGCAGTCATATTCAACGTCGATTGAATCTGCGAATGGGAAGCTGGTTGAAAGCCAGCACTGCACCCCGCAACGGTAAATGGTGACTGCACCTCTTGCATCGCCATCAGTCCGGATACCAATCTCAGGCATCATCCCACCCACACGCTCACGGGGCTTGAGTGTTAGGAGATTGCTATGTCTAAGCTGTTTAAATCAAATCGTACTTTTTTACCAAATTTCTTGTCACTTTCTGTACTTGCCGCACTGCAAACCGTACATGCCGCAGAACCTGTAGCAACGGATAGCCAGCTTCCCGTGATCGTAGTCACCGCAAGTCGCGCACCGCAAACCATCAATACAGTTCCAGCCAGCATCAGTGTGATCACCAAAGATCAGATTCAGCAGTCCCCAGTCAATGAACTGCCGAATCTGTTGCGACAAGATGCAGCGTTGAACATCGTCACTACTGGTGGTTATGGTCAACAGACTTCGATCTTTACGCGTGGTACTGAAAGCCGGCACACACTGGTTTTGCTAGACGGTGTACGGATCAATAACGCGACATCCTCTGCAGCGGGTATCAACTTTTTAGATACTACTGATATTGGCCAGATTGAAGTGCTCAAAGGACCAGCATCGGTACAGTATGGTTCTGATGCGATCGGCGGTGTGATTCAACTGATTTCGGCAAAACCAGCTAAGCAGAATCTGTTTACCACGGTTGAAGGCGGTGAGAATGGCTTATATAAAGCAATCCTAGGCGCAGACCTTGTCAAAGATGACGCTTATCTACAGATTCGTGGACAAAAACTATCAACAGATGGTTCGCCTGTCACATCTACTGCTAAAGAAGATGCGGGCTATGACCAAAAAGGTTACGCCGTAAAAGGCGGCATTGATAACGATCAATACGCCCTATCACTCGAAGCGCGAGGCAATCAAGGCAAATCTGACTATATCACTGGCTTTGACTACGACACACCCGCCTCCCAAGACTTTAGTAATCGCCTGTTGAACTTGAAAGGTCGCTATACCATTGCACCTGATTTGAATGTCAATCTGCGCGTATCGCAATTCGTCGACAAACTGGATCAAAATGAAAGTACTGATTATGTACACAGCGATCAACGAGAAGCAGACCTCAATATCCGCTGGGGCTTCGCTCCCCATCAGAACATCTTGTTTGGCGTGACGTCAAATAAAGCCGATGCAGAAGCGCTTAGTACAGACTTCAGGGGCAAACAAATTAGCTTTTATCACGATGTCAGATCAACAGGGTATTACCTACAACACCAATACCAAGATGCCATTTTCAGCACGCAAGCTGGTCTTCGCGTTGAAGATAATAGCGAATTTGGTACTCATACGACAGGTCAAGTCGCAGGCCGCATCCAAGTTTTACCCACAACCAGCATTTATGCCAACATCGGTACTGCGTTCCGCGCACCCAATGCGTTTGAACTGTTTTCAACAACCTATACCATCAGTAACCCAAACCTCAAACCTGAAGAAAGCACCTCGTACGAGATTGGCGTCAATCAGCAAATCGTGAAAGGTCTGGATGCAAATCTTGCGGTATACCGTACCAATATCGATGACCTGATTACTCAAGTGTATAACCCCGTCACCTTTAAATCGCAAAACCAGAATGTTGCAAAAACAAAGCTGACGGGTGCAGAAGCCGGTTTGAAATGGAAACTGGACAGTGGCTGGTTTGCCAGTGGCAGCTATGCGTATGTACAACCGATCAAACAAGGTCAAAACGGCAGCAGCGATAGCGAATTACTGCGTCGCCCACGTGAAACCCTGACTGCATCTGCAGGTCTACAATTGGCACAATACGGCTTTAGTGCTGAATTGGTTTCAAAGAGCCAAGCCAAAGACTTCAGTACAGACTATCCAACCTCTGGCTATGCCATCGGCAACTTACGCGGTTACTGGCAGGCGTTGCCTAACGTGCGTTTATTTGCCAACGTAGAAAACTTTACCGATCGCAAATACGCAACTGCACTGGCCAATGCGCCATTTGGCGGATTCGGCTCACTCAGTCAATATCTTGCACCGCGTCGTCAAGCGACTTTAGGGATTACCGTCAACTACTAATCTCACGGCTGCGCATTAAATAAAAAAATCCGAAGTCAGATATCTGGCTTCGGGTTTTTTAACCACAATATCATTAATATCATTACTTCTTATCCCGTCGATCCCCAATCGCTTTTGCAGGATTGCCCGCAACAATTGCGTACGGCTCCACGCTCTTCGTGACAGTACTGTCCATACCCACCACGGCAAAATCCCCTACCGTCACACCATCAAGGATGCCGACATTGGCACCCAGCCAGACATCCTGACCGATATGAATGCCTTGAGAGGTCACCGCTTGCTCATGGATGCTGTACTCAAGCTTCATGCCATGATTGAAGGCATACAGATGACAGTACGCCGCCAAACGCGCTTGATCAGCAAGCACAATGCCAGCGCGTCCGCCATCCAGCGTCGCATGATGATTAATCGCTACTTGCTTGCCCATGGTGATCGGCCCATGAATCACGCAATCCGAGGCGATGTATGAACCATCACCAATCACAATCTCACGTCCAAGCTCTGCAAATAAATGCGCATCAGGTGAAATGAAACAATCACGACCAATACGAATCGTCTCCATCGATTGTAAGTAGGCTTGCCACTCTTGCTGCCACTGCTCTGCCCAGGCCCGATTTTTGAGCTTGAGCTTCCAATACAACCACGGCATATAGCTGAGGCGCTTCTTATGCTGCTCGCGGTATTTCATTAACGGATCGGTAGAATTTGGATCGTCATCCAAGAGTGTAGGGATATCGGGAGTCATGAATAAAAATTTCATCAGTGTTTATTAGTCATCTACAGCCAGTATAAACCGAAGCCCATTTAACCAAAGCCTAAAAACAACGTCACTTTAAAAAAACAGACACGCCACTATAGATTGGTCCTATTCAATGCGACAATAGAGCCCTGAACACTCGGTTGCACATTCACCACGACTTCAAGGAATACGCGTTATGGGGCATCGTCTCAGCAAAATTTACACCCGCACAGGTGATGATGGCACGACAGGCCTTGGCGATGGGCAACGTATCGCAAAAGATGATTTACGCGTTGAAACCTATGGCACAGTGGATGAGCTCAATAGCGCAATTGGTTTGCTGCGCGCGAGTCTCGCAGAACGTGGCCAAGGCATAGCACTCGATCCTTTGCTCAGCCGTATTCAGCATGAGCTGTTCGACTTGGGCGGTGAGCTATGTATCCCAAACTATCGGATACTCCAATCAGAATGCGTCAGTCGCCTAGAAGACAGTATCGATCAGATGAATGAAAGTTTACCGATGCTCAAAAATTTTATCCTACCTGCTGGAAGTCTACCAACCGCCCACGCCCATCTGGCGCGCTCTATTTGTAGACGTGCGGAACGCCTGCTCACCAGTTTGAAACGTCGAGAAGACGATGTTTCTGACTTATCACTACACTATCTCAATCGTCTGTCTGATTGGTTGTTTGTCGCTGCACGAGTGATCTCACGTTTTGATGGTGGGCAAGAGGTGCTTTGGGTTAGGCAAGATGCAACTGAGTAGTCGATATAGTCATTCACCATATCTTCACATCGGTCACGTAGCCTCATTCAACTTTTATCATTTGGATAACGTACATCATGGCTTTATGGAAGCGCCTTGTTGGGCTTAAAACACCGCATGAAGAATGGTATCAACCACATGGACATCATGGCACTAGCGATGGTGAAGCGGTTGAGTTCACTTACCTCGGAACTGCGGGGTTTGTCCTTAAGAGCCCATCACGTACGCTTGTGCTCGACCCCTACGTGTCTCGCCCCAATTTACGCGAGACGCTCACCAAGACACTGATCCCCAATGCACCTCTCATTCGTCGCCTCATCCCCCATGCAGATGATGTGCTAGTCGGTCATGCTCACTATGATCACATCTTAGACGCGCCTGAACTCTGCGCACAAACCGGCGCACGTTTGATCGGCTCATCCGCCGTAGCGATGGTTGGTCGTGCTGCTGGACTCCCCGAGGATCAAATTTTGGAAACCAGTGGCAATGAGGACATCGCCAGTGGATCGTGGACGGTCCGTGGTTTGCCTTCGATTCATGGCCGTGTTTTTGGACGCATCCCAATTCCGGGTGACATTACCGAACCGCCGCCATGGCCACCGCGTATGCGTGACTTGAAGCATGGCCTAGTGCTCAATTGGGTGGTGGATACGGGCACGTTACGGATTATGCACATCGACTCTGCCGACTTTATCCCTGAGCAACTCAAGGGCATACGGGTAGATGTCTTGTGTTTATGTGCGATTGGGCGTGAATATCGCCCAAACTATGTCAAAGAAGTCGTGTCACTGGTTAAACCACGGTGGATCGTACCGTGCCATTGGGATAGTATGATGACCCCAATCGATGCAACGCCTGACCTCATCCCTGGTGTCGATCTATTGGGCTTTATCGAGGAGATTCGCGCAGAGGGCGTCGAACCTTTACTCACGCCGATCTTAGGCAAGCAAACCTTCAAGTAGTTTTTTAAAGGCTCGGTAAAATCACTCATTTTGAAAATTTTTAGACGATAGTTTTAGCATCTTTTTGAACAAGCACGGATCATTTGCAATGAAAATTATCGGACACCGCGGTGCACGCGGTGAAGCCCCTGAAAACACACTGGGTGGTTTTCAGCATATTATTAATCTAGGGCTTAAAGCGGTCGAGTTTGATGTTCGTTTACTCAACGATGGTCAGCTTGCGGTATTGCATGATGCAACGCTTCAACGCACGGCAGGACGACCCGATCATTTATCAAGTCTCACGACATCAGATCTCACAGACTTCGACAATCGTCAAGGTTGGGCTGACTGGACGCACTCCGAACCGATTCCAACCTTACAGCAAGTGCTGTATTTCATCATCGACTTTGAACATATCGAAGTGGAGGTTAAAGCAGTTGATGATCAAACGGCTGTTGAAAACATCTGCCTACAACTGATTGATGAATTGCAAGACTGGACGAATGCAGATGCAGTGATCATTACTTCGTTTGATGTGCGCATACTGGCAGAGTTACAGCGCTTGAGAGATGACCTAAAACATACATTAAAAACAGGCCTACTCCTTGAATTGCAATCCGACACCCCACATCACAGTAATATGGCTGGCGCATATGTGACTGCGGCGCACACTTTGGGCTGTACACGGATTGGTCTGTCAGACAAATTGGCGACTAAAGAGGCTGTGTCGACCATTAAACAGGCGAATTTACAGCTCAGTATCTGGACGGTCAATAGCCTTGAGCGTGCGCAAGAGTTGGCCTCTTGGGGAGTGGATGGGCTGATTACGGACCACCCTACCCTGATGCTGAAAAATTCCATCGGAAATATATAAAATTACGATTGTCAGACTAGTGCACAAGTGTACTCTCATGATACAGTACACTTGTATTGGATTAGAAATACCCGCTCATGACTGAAGTTGCAGCGTCTATTTCTTGTTAATAGCTTGTCTTAGTTATTATTTTTAATAACTTTTTTGACTTTTGTCATTACTGTTGTTACTGATAGCCACATTTTATTATTTTAATTTAGATACTTCACACTTCATATTTAAAGAGCCTTTTGGTTATGACCCACACTGTATCGCAGCAAGACTCTCCACAAGAGCCTACGCCTCAGACTGAACGTGCGCCGATAAACTGGCCCGGCGCATTGGTCTTGTTGTTAACACCAATCGCAGCATTGATTTTGGTACCCGCTTATCTGTGGTCACATCATGTCGGCATGGCGACATGGATTGTTTTCGCGCTGTTTTTGGCATGGAATGGTTTGGGCATTACCGCAGGCTACCATCGTCTCTGGGCACATCGCACCTATGAAGCGACTTGGATAGTTCGATTTTTCTTGATGGTTGGCGGCACCATGGCAATTCAAAACAGTGTGCTGTTTTGGGCGTCAGGTCATCGTACCCACCATCAGCATGTCGATCATGTCGACCGTGATCCCTACTCTGCCAAGCGTGGTTTCTGGTACTCACACATCGGCTGGATGCTACGTAACTATAAGAGTGGCGAAGCCAACTATAAGAATGCACCGGATTTGCTGAATGATCCCATGGTCATGTTCCAGCACAATCACTATAACACATTAGTTTTAATCACTAATATTGCGCTACCGGTATTAGTCGGCTGGGCTATCGGTGATATTTGGGGTGTTTTAGTGCTTGGCGGCTTACTGCGTCTTGTCATCAGCCATCATGTGACCTTCTTTATCAATTCACTCGCGCATATGTTTGGTAGCCAACCGTATACTGATGAAAACACCGCACGTGATAATCCGTGGTTAGCGCTCGTGACATGGGGTGAGGGCTATCATAACTTCCACCATATTTTCCAATATGACTATCGTAATGGGATTAAATGGTGGCAGTTCGACCCAACCAAATGGCTGATCTTGGGTCTGTCTAAAGTTAAACTGACCTATAACTTAAAGCGTATCCCCACACTGACGATTTTGCATGCTGAAGTGGCTATGAAGTTCAAGCGTGCTGAAGCCAATATCTCGACTGCAGTATCAAGCTATGGTCATGATATGCAGCATGATCTCGAAGCGGTTCGCCATCACTTTAAACATGAATATGAAGCGTTTACGCATACTATTCATGAGTGGACCAAGCTGAAAGAACAGGCGTTCATGCTCAAAAAAGCAGAAGTTTCGCAAAAACTTCATGATGTCGATATGCGTTTAAAAGCGGATCTTCATTTGATCGAAGAGCGCTTTCATGCCCATGGCGAGCGTCTAGAAGCTGCACTGCGCGGTATTCGTTTTGTTAAAAGTGCAGGCTGATTGGTGATTTAGTCATGCGCTGCACAACACTTTGCAGCGCTTCTTGCATACAATACTAATATCTCCTATTTTGCGGGGTCATTCAAAACACTTGAATGACCCCGCTTTGCAAGCACAATCCTTATGAATATTGATAACCGCTACGCTCGCCTTGATCCGCGTCTCTTTCATCAGCAATCGCCCGACCCTCTCAAAAATCCCATCGCTGGGCATTTTAATCATGCCTTGGCAGCACAGCTCGGCTGGACCGATAACAGCCCCGATCAATGGGTGCCAATCATTGCTGGAGAAACGGTTCCAGATGGCTTTGAGCCACTGGCGATGGTCTATGCCGGTCATCAATTTGGTCATTGGGCTGGGCAATTAGGTGATGGTCGTGGACTACTCCTTGCGCAGGTCATCGATCAAAATAATACGCTGCAAGACCTACATCTCAAAGGTGTTGGACTCACACCATACTCGCGTATGGGTGATGGTCGTGCCGTACTACGCTCCGTCATTCGTGAATATCTGGCAGGCCATGCACTCAGCGCATTAGGCGTTGCCTCCTCCAATGCACTGGGTTTTATCTCGTCAGATACTCCGGTACAACGTGAGAAACTTGAACGCGGCGCATGTCTACTGCGTGTTGCGGACTGTCATGTCCGATTGGGACACTTTGAGTGGATTAATCGCTTTGCAGCAGACGCGTTGCCTGCGTTTACGGCATCTATGATTGAGACGTATTATCCGGAATGCCTCACAGCAGAATCACCGACACTTGCCTTCGCAAGCGCTGTCATTCAGCGCACGGCCAAAATGATTGCTGACTGGCAATTAGTCGGTTTTGCGCATGGCGTGATGAATACCGATAACTTGAACATTACCGGCAGCACGCTTGATTTTGGCCCCTATGGCTTTATGGAGCGTTTTGAACCGAAGTGGATTAATAACCACTCGGACAGTGAAGGGCGTTATGTCTATCAGAATCAACCGAGCATAGCCCACTGGAATCTTTGGATGTGGCTGGGTCAATTGCTGCCTTTAAGTAGCACGGATAGCTTGGTGACCAAAGAATCCTTGAGTGCATTACTGGCAACCTTCGAGCCAGAGTTCCTTCATAATTACACGGCTGGCATGGCCAAAAAATTTGGTCTAAACCCAAGTCAAGAGGGCCTTCTTGAGCTCTCGTCCCAG
>CAYJTU010000095.1:0-13862 GCA_964373105.1 uncultured Moraxellaceae bacterium
TTTAAGTCAGTATATTGAGCGTATAGATGAGAATTTTGTGAATTACCCCGAAGGTGTGGCACTTTGGGGTGAGGCTAGGTATAAGGGCTGAATGTATCATATGGCGGCTGGTGCAATGCGCGTGGTCTTATTGCACCCTACTGTTACTCAGCTTATTCAATAAATATTAGAAGGATGGTAATGAATATAGTTTTCTTAAATCAATCTAAAGTTGATGATATCCTTATACGCATTGAACCATCTACGGATGAGTTCACTCTAAAACCTAATGATGAGATAAAGGTTGAATGCGAATCATTGGAAGAAATAATGGAAATTTATAGTTCTTATGTTGAGAGTAAGATATTAAATATATGGCTTCCAAGAAATTCAAAGGGGGTTGTTTATATCAATAATGTGAAGGTTTGGAGTCTTGCAGAAACGAGATACTGGTAAACTAAATCTTTAGCATACGTAGGCTGGGTTTCTAACCCAGCTACGTGAATGAGAAGCAAGAGTACGCGTAGGCTCCACCCAACATTCATCAATCAGAGCTGCTATCCGTAGACCGTGTCAAAGCTTCCCATGTGTCTATCTCGGTCGCAAAAGTGGTCAGCCTGTCACGCACCAGACCCAGCGCATCGCTGCCGAGTAATAGGTGCGCGGGCGGGGAGTCACTATCGATGACCGCCAACATCGCTTGCGCAGCCTTCTTCGGATCGCCGAGTTGTTTACCACTCTTTTCTACACGCGCCTGTCGGATCGGATCAAACAGGCTGTCGTAGTCGGCAATGGAGCGCTCTGTCCGTACCATAGAGCGACCCGCCCAGTCGGTGCGAAACGATCCCGGCGCTACCGCCGTAACGCTGATCCCCAATGGTTTGACTTCTTTGCCCAACGCTTCGGAGATGCCTTCCAACGCGAATTTGCTGCCGCAATAGTAGCTAATGCCGGGCATAGTGATGAAACCACCCATTGAAGTGATGTTGAGGATATGGCCTGAGCGACGTTTGCGCATGTAGGGCAGTACCGCCTTGATCATGGCGACCGCGCCGAATACGTTGACATCAAACTGGCGGCGCATGTCATCCAGTGAGGACTCTTCCATCACACCTTCGTGGCCGTAACCGGCATTATTGATCAGGACATCAAGCGGACCGACGCTACTTTCAACCTCGGCAATCACGCTGGGGATGGCATTGAAATCGGTGACGTCAAGGAGCCTTCCGAATGCTCGGGTAGAGAGGGCTTCAAAGGACTGCTTGGCCTCTAGGCTACGGACTGTGCCGATAACGCGATGTCCAGCATCAAGTGCCTCTTGTGCCAGCGCTCGGCCAAAGCCGCTGCTGACGCCCGTGATGAGTAGGATTTTGGAAGATGACATAACAGGAGCGCTCTTAAAGAGAAGACATGAGTATAATATTCTCACGATATGTACTTTTTTAGACCCTATATTCTGTTTTTATTGCCTATTCCTATGAGTCAGAGGTAGTTGTATGGATGAGCCGACTTTGCCGAACTCGGCCTTTGAGTTGGATCGGCTGCGTATGGTGGCGCTCCTTCAAGCCTTGGCGCCGCACGAAGGCTACAACCTAACCACGCTGCCGAGCGTGCGTATCCTGCGTTCGGATCGTCCGTTAGCGCGGACACCCGTGCTCTACGATCCGGGTATCGTCATCGTATGCCAAGGGTGTAAGCGGGGCTATTTGGGGCATGAGGTCTATGTCTATGACGAGCAGCATTACCTTGCTGTATCCATCCCTGTGCCCTTCGTCATGGAAACTGACGCATCGCCAGAGCGGCCGCTGCTGGCGATTTACTTGCATTTGGATTTTCAACTGGCGGCTGAGTTGATGATCCAGATCGACCGTGAGGGGGCGCCTATGCCTGCGGTCGCGCCGCAAAGTATGATGTCCAGCCCAATTGACCCAGCGCTCAGGGCATCCTTACTGCATTTCCTTGACGCAATCGGCAAGCCACTGGATGCGGCTGTCCTTGGGCCTGCACTGCTGCGTGAGCTGTACTTCCGTGTGCTAACAGGCCCGCAAGGCAGTGTGATGCGCTCAGCCTTGGCGATGCAAGGACAGTTCGGCAAGATTGGTAAAGCGCTGCGGCGCATCCATGCCACTTATGCAGAGC
This sequence comes from uncultured Moraxellaceae bacterium, assembly GCA_964373105.1. Taxonomy (GTDB): domain Bacteria; phylum Pseudomonadota; class Gammaproteobacteria; order Pseudomonadales; family Moraxellaceae; genus Aquirhabdus. The sequence goes on from CAYJTU010000095.1 coordinate 2,119, forward strand.
CGCTGGATCTGACTCAATTGGCGCTTGAGGCGGGGATGAGTGTGCCGACGTTTCATAGTCATTTCAAGGCGATTACCAGTACCTCGCCGATGCAATACGTGAAATCGACGCGACTGCATCAGGCGCGGTTGTTTATGGTTCGTCAAGGTATGACAGCAGCGGGTGCGAGTCATGCGGTCGGTTATGAGAGTCCCTCGCAGTTTAACCGTGAGTTCAAGCGTCTGTTCGGTCTGCCCCCTGCTGAGGAGAGCAGGCGCATGCGTGAAAACTTTGCAGTGCCGCCTGCGCATGCGGCATCTGAGTTTGTTTCTTCGCATTGAGGGAATGCTGGTGTAAAGCGCTATCACGAATCTCGCAGAGATTGGCATCAGATGCTGAGCTGGGGCTCTCCCCCAGCCTACAGTTGCTCATCTTTCGTGTTTTTAGGATTTCAATGCGGCGATAGCACTGTTGATAAGTGCATAGGTTTCTTGTTCGCTTTGGTCATTCCAGCTTTGCGTCCATGCACTCCAGACCACCACGACCAGATTTTCGGCAGGGTTGATCGTCATAAATTGGCCAAAAATCCCTTCAGCGGTAAAGCTCGGCGGTGTGGGCTTGGATGGGTTCGTGGGTGGAAATGCCCACCATTGGTAGCCGTAGCCCAGTGGATAGTCCGGATACAGTTTGCCGTATGCCGTCACGGGGTTATCGGGACTGCCAGCCAGATCACGCCAGCCAGTCGGGAGAGTTTTGTTGCCATCAATGATGCCGTCATTCAGGATGAACTGACCGAAACGTCCGTAATCACGCAGTGTGGCGCTGAAGTTGTCACCGCCAAGTTCCAAGCCATACTCCGAGTCGAGCGCCCAATAGCCATCGGCTTCCATGCCCAGCGGAGCCCAGATTTTTTTCGATAAGTATTGGCTAAGTTTGTTGCCTGTTGCCGCAGCGACCAGTGCACCCAGCACATAGCTCTCACCCGTACTGTAGTTAAAGACACTGCCCGGTGCGGCAGCGCGCGGGCGAGTTCGCATGAGTTCCATGACCACACCTTTTTTGCCTGTGCTCACGGCCTCTGCAAAGCGTGCAATATCGCTATCCCCGGTTGTTGTATAGTCTTCGATCCAGCGCACTCCTGAACGCATGCTTAACAGTTGCTGAATGGTATTTTGCTCATAGGCAGAGCCTTTGAGTTCGGGGAGGTAGGTGGTCAAACGATCGTCGATACTCTTGATTAAACCATCTTTGAGCGCTAAACCAACCAAGGTTGCCGTGACTGATTTTGCGACGGAGAAGGAGGTCCACTTTGAGTGTTCATCGTTGCCCATGGCGTAGCGTTCCAGTGCCCGTTCGCCATTTTTTAGGATCAGCAGGCCTGAGGTACGGTTGCGCGCCATGTATTCGTCTATCGAGTACGTCTTACCTGCAAAATCGTATTTGAGCGTCGCCAAGTTGGTACTGTGGACGGGGAGGGGCAGCACATGATCACCGCGGGTGATGAGTCGGGTGTAGCCCAGTTGATTGACATGGCGATAAGTTGCGGCCTGATTGTCTGGGGTGGTGGTCAGTAAGTTGCTGGCGATGGATTCTTGGCGGACTGCCGCCGATGCCGCTCGGTCACGACATGCGCTGAGCAGCCCCAAACTGCCTAATGCACCGAGTGCGGCCATGGATTTAAGTAAGGTGCGTCGTTGATTTGAATGTGACATCGGAGTCTCCAGCGTATACGAATGAATGAGTCTGTATTATTTTTGATCACTATGACGCAGGGGATGGGTGCGCGGAAAGTCTGCAAATGCAGGTAGTGCCCATCACTGGGATGAGCGGTATGAGGAGACCCAAGACATCAAAAAAACGCGACATAAAAAAAGCTCACATCAAACCGCATGTGAGCGAAGCCCCCTCTCGGTGATTTCGGGGAGAGAGGAGGAAAGTGGAAAAGAGAGAAGGGCGTCCTGTGGCACAAGCATGTGCTCTCTTTCTTGATGTGCTGAGAATGATGCGGTCAAACAGCATGAGGGTGTGAGTCTACAAATGCAGACTACTGTGTTAAGAACCATTTGCTTTAAAAGGTATTTTTCTTTGCGAAAGGGAGATTACATTTGAAGGCTATGGATATCTGGCGGATCAGACCTGATTTATTGATGTCTGCATTTGTAGACTCTCAGCATACGCTTGCTTTCTTTTATGATTACTGCGGATAAAAAATGAGCGATTTTGTCCGCGGTGCTTGATACCCTTGTGCTTAGTCCCCCTATAACGAAGGTTTCAGCTTCAGTTCAATGTCAGATGTCGGATGTTTATCAAAATGCAAAATCGTTTAGGGTTTTCTCGTTGTCGCCGTGCATGTTTCACGTTAACCATGGGTTTATTCATCGTTGGAAATTTGGAGACGCAATCTTATGCGGATGAGTCGCAGCCTTTAAGTTTAGGCGTGGGTGCGTTCGTCCAAAATAGGGCTTATGGCGATACTCAAACGATCCCTGCACTGCTGATCAATTATGAGAATCACTATATATATTTGCACGGTGCAGATGCTGATTTAAAACTGCCATGGATATCCAGCGCGCAAGTCCAATTCGCTGTCAGAGCAAACTATGGCATTGAAGATGGTTATAAGAATTCGGATACGGCGATCTTACACGGTATGAAAGAGCGTAAATCAAGCTTCTGGTTAGGGGGTGCGGTTGATTGGAATACCGACCTTGCCACGGTGTCCTTGGAGTGGCTAAAAGATGCATCGAGTTATAGTCAGGGCCAAAAAGCTGAGATTAATATTTCAAAAGCAATCATGTATAAAGGTCTTTTATTCACCCCACGCATCGTTGGCACTTGGTTAAGTGATGATACGGTGAATTACTACTATGGGGTCACTGCGGCTGAGGCAACTTTGAGTCGCCGCGCCTATAAAGGCGAATCTGCTTTCAACGTTCAAGCGGGTTTGAATGTCGCTTTGCCCATTACGGCAAATCAAACGGTGTTGTTTGATGTGGGGGTCACCAGTCTAGGGGGCAATATCAAAGATAGCCCTATCGTCAAGAAAAGTGTCGTGACAGGTGTAGGTATCGGCTATAGCTATCAGTTTTAAGGCAATTCTTGAACATCATGATGAAGCAACTGTCGCGCCATGCTTGAGAAAAAGATGTATTGATAATGAGCCTGCAATTGCAGGCTCATTTTTTGTGTCTTTAAGCGGATATTAAACGATTATTTGGGGCTCTCTTCAGCAGGCATAATCATCAGTGCTTCGCCTTTTTCCGTTTTGCTGGATTTGCTCGGCGCTTGAATGGTTGGGGTCACCGTGCCGACGGTAATCGGGATGGAGACTGCGCCCGTACGGTCACCGGCGGTCACAAAGACATTCAGGTTATAGATGCCATTGGCACTGGCCCGGACATTGACGATATCGCTTGCCCCGCCCTTTTGATTCGTCACCAGACTGGATATGCCGACTGGTGTGGTGCGTGTTAAACCGCTATCGGTCGTATATTCAACCTTTAAGGGCAGATTGGCTTTGTCCGAGCTGAATTGCAGGCTGAGCGGCAAGGTGGTGTTGATCGCGGTGTGGTCACTGGAGATCAGTTTCACGGTGACGGGCACCCTGATTTTGGCCACGGGTTGCTGGAAGTAAACACGCGTTTTGGCTGTTGCGGCCTGCGCAGAGGCACTATAGGCCAGAGCGGAGAGCGCGAGGCTCGTCATGAGCATGACTTGGATTTTCATTATTGTGCTCCTGCTAGGGTAACGGTAAAGCATTCATTGGCACCCATATGCTCATCCCCCATATCTGCGGTGAGGGCGGCGACATAATCATTTTTCGCGGCTAGATAGTCGAAGGTGACGGTATTGTTGGTTGCGGAGTTGGGATCCTCATGCACCTGCCCTGTCACGGTTGTCCCGTTGCTTAAAACTTCAAGAGCTGGCAGATTTGCATTTTTGGTCTGAATCTTCAATGTTTGTGGTCCTGCATGGGTGATGTTAAAACGCAGAAAGCGATAATTACCCAGTTTATTTTCTTTACCGTACGCGGTTGTCGTGCAGATCGTTTTTGGCTGATTTGCGATGAGCGATGTGTAAATCGGTAAGACTTTATCTTTTTGGCCTTCTACAGCAGCAGGAACGGTCGTTTGATTGGTGCCAAAACCATCTAGAGTCGCCCCTCCGGAGACGCCGATTTCAGCAAGTAAATTATCCAAGACACTTTTGCCATTGCTATTGAGTAATCCGCGCAATGACTTGACGAAGGGAAATATGCTGGTAAATGCAGGGTCTTGCTTAAGCGTGGTCATGGCTTTATAAATCGGCGCAAAACCCACATCGGCAGATTGGGATAAGCGGAAGAGCACCGACTGTATGGCGGTTTCACTAAACCAACCTAAGGGGTCTTCCGCATCTATATCGTTGATGTTAAAGACGACTGAAGGTTGGCTTTGCTGAGGGCCCAAGGTATCGATATACATCGGGTCGTTACGCGCCATACTCGAAAAAGCGTTGCCCCATCCTTCACTGAATGAAACACGCATGTCGATGATATCGTTTGCGCCATGTTCACCCGCAATAGAATCATCGCGTGAGAATTTAGCCTGAAAATAATGTCCCCACTCATGGGCAACCAGACCAGAGTCATATTCATCGGTATCGACATTTTTCTGGGCTTTGATGTATAGACCCGTCAGGTAGGTGTTTTCCGGCGAAGAGTTACTCGGGTCATCATTTTTGGCGTTGTAGAATGATGATCCTGAGACTTTGCTCACTGGGCTCCAGTAGATGTTCAGCGGTGGGAAAGCAAGATTGGGCGCGACTGCGCGTACCTTTTCGCGCGCGGCATAAACGGTATCGAGAATCGCAAAAGGTCCAGCGGCGCGGGGAGAGGTATAGTCCTGCGCCGTTGGGTTCCATCCTGAGGGTGCATTTTCATTTTTAACGACGGCGCTGGTGCCGATATCAAAGGGTTGTCCGTCTACGGCATACAGCGCAGCATTCGAGGTAGTACCATACTCTTTAGAGGTGTTATCCCGCACGGCAAAGTTCCAAGCGGGCCCGCCGCCTTGATCTGCGACTTTGAGCATTTGCGCTTTCACTCGGATATGCACGGCAGGGGTTTGGGCGGGTGCTTTGCTAAAGACATAGTTACCCTGATCATCGGAGGACGTGGCATCCAGCGCCGTGCCTTGGGCATCAATCAGCTCGACGATGACTGATCGTGCTGGTTTTCTGGCGGTATGTGCATAGTCCAGATAGGCATTCCATGTGCCGTCTGGGTTTTTGGCAGCAACTGCCGGCACCGAATCAAAGGTGATTTTTCCAGAGATCTGGACTGTTGTGGCAGGGTTTGCTGGTTTTGGAGTCGATGTCTGGTCTGTACTTGGTGTGTCATTGGATGAGCCACATCCGACTAATAAGGCGCCAAGTAAGGACACGACTATCTTCTTGCGAAGAACATATTGATTTGACATATCTGTGCCTGATGGATGTTCATGAGAATGTAGAATTTGATCTATCGTTTGCGGTGCTGTCTGAAAGCACACAGTTTTTTAAGAGATCACTGTAAAAACTCTTTTTTGAAATAACGCTTTAATAAAAAAAGCCCACGCCAAACACATCGTGAGCAAGTCCTCTCTCGGTGATTTCCGGAGATTAAGAGAGGAAAACTGAATAGCCTTTGTTCGGCGGTTTGTGGATAGGCCAGTGCGTAGTGTTTACTAAAACAGCATTCTATTAAGAGTCTGCAATTGCAGACGTTTTGGTCTTAGCGATAATTTTTTGTATTTACATGACATTTTTATTCGTCTCTGCAATAAATCTTTCAACTTCGAGCTCAAAAAAGCTGATCTGATCGGACTTGGTCAGCGCCCATACCAACCCTCGATTGATCACGGCAGGAAAGAAGCTAAAGTAATGATCATCTTGCAAGAACTATCGATGGATTTTTAAGCGTGGATAGTTGCGTAGCTCCAATTGAAGCTTGAGATTCGCCATATTGGGCAGGGCATCCAACAGGTTGTATCCGCCTGAGTTTGGATGACTTGATGGATTTGACATTTCATAGATCATGACCGTTGCAGGCAAGTCTTGATACTTCTGGGCGTATTGATTTTCAAGCTCGGTAATGATGTTTTGATCAAGCCAATGCGAGGGGCTGCTCAGGATATATTTGTCAAATATCCAAGGTTTGCTCAGCAAAATGGATGTACCCAGTAAGCAGCCAAAGGCGTAGCCGAGATAGATTTTATGGTTCATGTCGGCTGGGTAGTTGCGTGCAACAAAAGGCAAGATCTGCTGTGTGATGTTGCGCCGTAAATCGGGGAGAATGAATTCCGCAATATAGGCGCCAGGACCTTTTTCCTCTTCACCAAAGAGGTTGTGAGGATGTTTTGAACGGGTTTTGGCGTTGGGCATTTTGCTTTGACGACCCGGGATGCCGACTAAGATGAAGTCGCCGATTTTTTCTCCGTTTTCTTTCAAGCGGCTTTGTACGCTGCGAATGATTGGAAAAGCATATTCCACATTGGCGACAAAGATAACAGGCCATTTTTTTTGATTGTTCTCGAGCGATAGTGGCTGATCAACCCAGATCTTATATTTCCGATCAGTGATGGGATCATGCAGTTCATGGACATGAGTGTTTGGAAGCTGATTCAGATAATGGCTCAATGAGAGATCTCCGCGTTATAGCGTATTTAATAAAAGGGAGTGTCGGGGATCCGCGATGAAAAAGAAGTACGTCTCATGGGCGTTAATGAGTATTGATTCTCACTTTTTGATTATTCAAGAAAGCAGATCGATGATGAGAGTCTGCATTTGCAGACTTTGTAGGATGAGTCTCGTTTTATAGACTGATTGATTTGCTGGTTAATGTTTTCTTTATCGAGGATTGGTGTGGATCATAACGAGGTCATTGCCGCGATTGACGTGCTGGGCGACCAGTTATTGAGTTTAGGACGTGCGGCTCGGGAGTTGCCTGCACCTGATTTTATTAATAAGGCGTTGCAGGTCATGCATGAGGTGGTGCCACATCATGCTGCGTGGTGGGGGCTCAGTGTGAATCAGCGTGATGGTCGTCGACCGACGATTCATCAAACGGAATTTATTGGGCTACCGTTAAGTTTTGCGAGTGAATGGCGTGCACTCAGCTTGCATGATTATATGGCTCAGCAGTTGGGGGATACTGCGGGTTATGTGCAGCGTTATCTTTTTACGCACGATTATAACCCGAGTGAGTTTGCAGAGACGGTCACATTTTTTCAAAAGCATGAGCTACGCCATGGGATGACGCTGCTGCTGGGTGAGCCTTTCACAGGACACCATTTCTTTGTGGCGATTTATCGTCGTTCTGGACTCGAATTTTCGGATATCGAGGCAACCCTTTTTGGTCAGCTCATTCGCCACATTATCCAATTATGGCGCCATAAAATGCAGGATGAGCTTGCTATTTCTGCGGCGCAGGATATGTTTCAGGCGGCCTTGGTGCGTGCGGATGGGCGTGTCCTGAGCATCGGTATGCACTTGTGTGAAGCGATCTATACGCAGTGGCCAGAGTGGAATGGGGTGATTTTGCCTGAGACGTTGGTGGCGGCATTTGTAGACCTGCCACGGCGGGAGCGGTTGGGGCGTGTCATGGTCGATATCACGGAGCGCGCCGGGCATATTTACCTTGAATTGGTGGGCATCAGTTGTGACATACGCTTGTCGCCGCGCGAGAGCCGGGTGGCGCATTTGTATGCGACTGGAAAGTCTTATAAGGAAATTGCGCGCCAAGTCAGTTTGACTCCAGCGACAGTACGCACCTATCTGCAACGGGCTTATCTGCACTTGGGGGTGAAGAATAAGATTCAGTTGGCAAGTGCGCTCGCTGAAGCAGGTTTATCGCCTGACTGAATTGGTCAATCTGGAGTAAGCTTAATACCGTGATGGTGGAAGCGAGAGGTTTTCATGAATCAAATAGAAGTTATCGGCGCTATCGATCTGTTGGGTGATCAGTTATTGAGTCTGGGGCGTGCGGCTCGGGAGCTGCCTGCGCCTGATTTCATTAATAAAGCGTTGCAGGTCATGCAAGATGTGGTGCCACATCATGCCGCATGGTGGGGCTTTGGGGTGGATCACGGCGATGATCAGATGCCCGCAATTCATCAAGAGGAACTCATCGGTCTGCCGTTAACGTTCTCCAGTGAGTGGTGGGCGTTTGTCATGGAGGACGAGTTTGCGCGTGAGACGCGGGGCGCGATTGGGCAAGTGACACGTTATAGTTATGCGGACGATTATGCTGGAGAGAGCGAGTCTACTGAGTTAACTCAGCTCTTTCGCCGACATGATCTGCGGCATGGGATGTCGATCGGTCTGGGTGAGCCTTTCACTGGGCAAGGTTTTTTTGTGACGGTCTATCGTAATTCTTCGGCGTTTTCAGATATTGAGGCGACCCTTTTTGGTCAGCTCATTCGCCACATCATCCAGTTGTGGCGGCATAAAATGCAGGATGAGCTCGCTATTTCTGCGGCGCAGGATATGTTTCAGGCGGCCTTGGTGCGTGCGGATGGGCGTGTGCTGAGTATCGGTATGCACTTGTGCGAAGCGATCTATACGCAGTGGCCTGAGTGGGATGGGGTGATTTTACCCGAGGCATTGGTGGCGGTATTGACCGACCTCCCACGGCGGGTGCGATTGGGCAGTGGCATGGTGGATATCACGGAGCGCGCTGGACATATTTATCTAGAGCTGGTGGGGATCAATAGTGCGCTGCGCTTGTCGCCGCGCGAGAGCCGGGTGGCGCATTTATACGCGGAGGGGCATTCTTCGAAGGAGATCGCGCGCCATGTGGGTCTGACCCCTGCCACGGTGCGTACCTATCTACAACGCGCCTATCTGCGCTTGGGCGTGAGCAATAAGATCCAGTTGGCGAAGGCGCTGGCGGGGTGAGTTGGACTTATTGTGCGCTAAGGTTTCATATCCGCTATCCATCAATAAACAATGCCGAGACGGTTTCCCCGCTCGGCATTTTTTCATGACGTTCAATAGACCACAGTCATGAGGCGGTTAGTTGGACTGGGTAAATTGAATATACGGGGTTGCGCCGCTGGCGGTGGTGCAGCTTGAGCCCAGTGTCAGGTTGTTGGTTTCACCTGTGGTGCCTGAGCGTGTCGATGGTGCAAGGCAGGTTGGGGCTGCGGTGGAACCATCGGTGACAGCCAGTTTTACGGCGACGGTGGAGCCGGCATTAAACTGAGCTTGCGATCCGCCTGCGTTGCCCACGACGTTGTACTCGGCCTGTGTCCAGCCACTCGACATGCCCGTCTTGCTATCGGCAACTGAGGATGAGTATGCCTGACCGCCATAGGTCACGGTGGCGATGTCGTTGCCATTTGCGGCGACTGAGCCGGAGAAGGTGACATTGGCCATTTCGGTGATCGGCAGTTGTCCGTTGTAGACGACTGTGGCTGGGGTGTTCTGTACGCAGTCTACGCCAGCGCCGCCAAAGCCATTGGTTTTATCCGCGCCGGCATTGACGAAGCCCGATGGACATTTAGATCTGGAACTGGAGCCGTAGTCAAACAGCCAATACTCAACGAAGACTTCGGTTTTGTTGGTGAGTGTGCTGCTGGTCAGTGAGGCAGGGGTGTTGGTGGACATCACGTACTGGACCCATGCCAAGCAGTTGGTGTAGCTGCCGCAGGCGGGGGTGTGGGAGATGTTGGTGTTGAGCTGGAGGGTGTATTCATTGGCGCCGATGATGCCGTCGCTTTGACCTGAGCCGAATGGGACGTTTGCGCCTGTTTCAGAGGTTACGCCTGTCACGGATGGGAAGGTGCCGACCACTTTGCTGAAGACGTTGCCGGTTGGGGTCTGGGCAACAAAGTCATAGCCGTTGCCCGCAACCACTTGTTCGCTACTGCCCAAGGCGGTCTGATTGTCTCTGGCGAGGCTTTTTAGATGATCGATACTGAGTTTGGAGCGATAACCGGGTGCTGCGACACAAGAGACTTTTTCCCATGTGGTGCTGGGGTATGCGGCATGAAAACAGCCTTCGCCCGCAGGGGCACTGAGTTGGTGCATGTTGTCACGCCAAGCGGCGCGCGCCGGGGTTGCGAGATTGGCGCCAACTTGTGCGGCAAAGGCGGATGGTGCACAGGCGATCGCCAATATTCCGGCGACGGTTGCGGTGCGCAGTGCGTTCCTCACATCATATTTCGTTTGTTTAAATGGCATGATTACTCCGTGTTTTTCATAAAAAGAATCAATAAATGGACGTCAATAAAAAGATATCGACATCTTCACCCAAAGAATCCAGTTCAAGTTCATCCTAAACCCACCAGATGAGGCCATCACCAGAGGAAAACTATTCAATATTGCATGCTTTGAATAGTATTATGGATGAAGCAATATATTTGCCAGAAGATAACTTGATAATATGATTTGAGCGGAGTATGTTGAAATTTGAATAACCGAATGTTTGTTTTCTTAGGGTGTTCGATTAAAATGAAAAATTATGCGATTTTTTTCGTTTTGGTGGGTTGTGTTAATGGTGATTAGATGGTTTATATCTATTTGATTTATATTTATTGTTTCATTTTTAAGGTGATTTGAGTTATATGTTTTTGAATATATAAGGTGGGTTTTTGTTTGAATAAGTGCCTTCTCCATCTGTTATACATCATATCATCATCAATTCTACAAAATATAATGATAGGTTTTGAAAAATATATGTGTGCTGATTATGGTGTGATTATAACGTTATTATAGTGAGGTTGGGGGTGTAATATGGCGTTCATTATTGTTGTTGGTCATGCTTGTCGCGGGTTTGTCGCCGTTATGCGCACTGATAGCACCAGACTGCATTGCCCGGTGCAATTTATTTTAACGCTTAAACCTCAGCTTTGATCTGGGCGATGACGACCAGTTCAATGCTGGCATTGCCCGGCAGCTGGCGGTGCGAGAAGGCAGAGCGCGCATGGCCTGCCTTGTCACCGAGAACCGCTGCAAACAGGTCGGATGCGCCGTCCAGCACGGCGGGCTGACTGTAGAATCCATCCGCACTGCTGACATGACCTTCCAGACGCACGATGTGATCGAGGCGCTCAAAACCACCGAGATATTTGTCAATCTGTGCCAGTACGTTTAAGGCGGCAAGCTGGGCGGCTTGTTTGCCATCGGCTATGCTGAGTTCCTCTCCGACGCGTCCCATATAGGCGATCTTGCCTTGCTCCAGCGGCAGTTGTCCGGAGATAAACAGCAGGTCGCCGGCTTGGCTGACGGCGGTGTAGTTACCGAGGGGTGTCGGGGGTGTGGGCAGGCGGAGGCCGAGGTCGCTGAGACGTTGGCTGATGGCTTGCGTGGTCATGGTGTGGTCTCCTTGGGCGAATTGCACCCGATCTGGTTAGTTTGCACTGCCACCCACGCCTGTGCTGGGCCCTCGTTCACAATTGGGAAGCTCATCTTTGATGTAAAAACTTCCGCCTGGATCGCCATTGCCTTTGCAAGCGCCATAGAGCGGATTGTTGTTTCTACCATAGGGGTGCGACTTGTCGTGATAATTTGGACGAATGGGCATGGTGCTGATGCAGCCCAGACCTAAGTTGCCTTCTGCATAGCAACGATAGGTTTGAATCCTAAATGAACAAACATTTTCAATGGTAAAACGCCCATTCGGGTAATCATGAAATGTCATGCAGCGATTGGCGTTGCCGGGTGCGAGACCGGATTGATGATCACCTAGGCCTGATAGATTACGGCCTGAACTTGATACGTTGTTTCCTGAACCTGCGATGACT
>CAYJTU010000096.1:0-13810 GCA_964373105.1 uncultured Moraxellaceae bacterium
CCTTGAACCTTATTGGGTTCAAGGGTAACGGTTATTAGCGGCATTCTTGGAGACCTTATTCATTAAATGGTTTTTGATGCTGATCAAACCATTTAATCATCAAACACTAGCCTAGCCGCTGGTGTTTTTTTATGCCCAATTCAAATACCCACAAAAAAGCCCACAACTTAACTCCATAAGCTGTAGGCTTTACGCATCCCATCAGTTATCTAGGGATATACGATCTACATATTAGTCGCCAACTTTTAGGTTTCCGCCTTTTCCAAGACCACCTTTCACTTGTTGTGCTTTGTAGTTACGCGTTGAACGTACAATACCGTTATAAGAGTCCATAAACGCGGCTGCAATCAACTTGCCCTGCGCTGTATTTTGATAGCCCCCTAAACCGCCGCCGCCATTACGACCAAAAACACTCGTCATACCCGCCCAATCGGTTTTAGATGCATTACCTTCAGCTACTGCAAGTTGCACACCTGAACGATTATCTACCATCGTCAGCATGGTAGTCGCTTGGCGTGACTTAGTACTTGCTCCGATTGCACCAATTGCTTGCCCAGCAAAACCACCGATTAAACCACCGATTGCACCCGAAAGACCGCCTGCATTATTTTCATTAAAAATAACTTCTGGCGATAAACCATAGTCAGATGAAACCATTTGGCCTTTGCCATATTTACTGCCTTTACGCATTTCGCCTGAACTTTCAAGTGCACGCTCACGGTTCATCGCATTCATGCCTGCTGCGCTACGCTCAACCACCACAAAGCAATTCGATTGCTGAATCATTAAACGTAGTAATGTTGCGGTTGGTGGTAGACGATATTCACCTGTAACAATGGTATACCAACCCGCTGCCTGATTTTCAACCAACGAAATCGTTCCCAGAGGAGAAGCGCATTTTTCGAGTTGAGTGCTCTCGCCGGAGGCTTGACTACCGCCTGCGCTGCCCGTAGCAACCATATTCGGATCTTTGCCGCCCATTTGAATGCCACTGCTTGCACATGCCGTAAGTAGGAATGGTGTAACCAGTGCCAATACTGATAGTTTTTTGATATTCATAAATAAAGCCCCCAAAGCTTTCGTCCAATTGATAAAGATTTTTTTAGTCCGGCCACAATATACTTCAAAAATTACAACAAAATAAATCATTTCAGAATCATATTTTTTGTAACTATATATATTCCATAAAGCAATTAGGATTTACAATAATTTTTTTTGCTTTACCATCAGACAGATAGAGACCAAGAAAATAAAATAGAATTTTGAAAAAATCAAATCTTTCCCATCCAGATAGTCAGCTATTACGGCGAAAAATTCGCCAACAGCGGCGTGAACTATCCCCAAACTTACGTCATCAAGCGCAATTCGCTATCGTGCGTCAGATTCGTAAACAGCCGTTTTTTTTGCACGCGAAAAAAGTGGGACTATACCTCGATGCTTTTGGTGAAGTGCCGACTCAAGCACTCATTAGGCTTTGCCTGCAACTCAGAAAATCTATATATCTCCCCGTTGTTATTGCTATTGATCAACCTTTAGCGTGGGCTCAAATACATAAACGGAGCCATCTGCGTATGACACGTCATCGCTTTGGCATGCGGCAACCGACGAAACAACGGGGAGCCTTGGTTACTGATTTGGATGTGCTGTTTATGCCATTAGTGGCTTTTGATCGTGCGGGGCATCGCCTAGGAATGGGCGGCGGATTTTATGATCGTTCGTTATCACATTGTCAAAAAAAACCAATTCACGGCAAACGCCATCATGGCTATCATCACAAGAAGCCTTTTCGCATAGGGCTTGCCTATGATTTCCAGTGCGTTGATCAATTGCAGGTCAACCCATGGGATATCCCACTACACGCAGTCACAACCCCCACTACGCATCACACTTTTTAACATCACTCGGCACAGACAGGTTTAATATGACTACTGGCAAGTGATTTGCTTTCTTTAACAACACCACATACAACAAAGTGGGTTCATGCTTTTTAAGGTTATTATTTTTTTCCATTGAGAATGGCTGCTCACAACTGTACACAAAAGCAGCATACGATCAATCATCATCGCAAGATATACGATATTTCATATCCCGTAGCCTTGTAATTTTTCAAACATGCTTTATTAATAAATCATGACAAGCGAATACGCTGATGTTTCATAGGAGTGATTTATGACCGATTCTAAGCAAAACAGCACCGTAAAACACATCCCCGCGACTGACAAAGTTCTTCCCCTGTTAGCCCTGCGCGATGTGGTGGTTTATCCACATATGCAAATTGCGCTATTTGTGGGCAGACCAAAATCGATTCGCGCCGTTGAAATAGCTCGCGATGAAGATGATCTGGTTTTTGTCGTCGCACAAAAAGATTCGCTGACCGAAGATATTGATGATAGCAACCTCTACCAATACGGTACCGTCAGCCGTATCGTGCAAGTTGTGAATCACGAAAATGATGACAATTGCATCAAGGTGCTGATTGAAGGCTTATATCGTGCTCGTCGCTTGGCGATTATCGACCAAGACGATTATATGCGTGCCGAAACAACGCCAGAACCGACACCAATTAAAATTAGTGTCAATGCCCAAAAAACTGAACGCGAAGCGTTGCAACAGCTTTTTGCTCAGTATGCTGAAGCCAAACTGCGCAATAGCCGCGAGTTGATTGCTGCATCTGAAAAAATCACTGACTTACTCGAAATGATCTATTTCATTGCGACGCGCGCTCCTCTTGCGATCGAAGTGAAACAGAAGTTCTTGGAAGACGCCAATATCGCCGATCATGTCAAAGAACTGACCGACTATTTATTGCGTCAATCTGAAGAGCAAAAAGTTGAACAAGGTCTGCATGAGTCAGTTAAACGACAAATGGAAAAGAATCAACGCGAATACTTTCTGAATGAAAAAATGAAAGTCATTCAACGTGAACTTTCCGACATGAATGAAGGCGATACCGATGAAATGGGCGAACTTGAAAAACGCCTATTTGATGCCGAGTTGCCGGATGACGTGCGCAAAAAAGCTGAGAGTGAATTCAAAAAACTCAAAGCTATGCAACCTGCTTCTAGCGAAGCGGCTGTCGTACGTAATTATGTCGATTGGATCTTGAACACCCCATGGCTCAAAGCATCAAAAGTCTCGATCAAGCTGGATAAGGCGCAAGAGATTCTTGATGAAGATCACTATGGTCTCAAAGAAGTCAAAGAGCGCATCGTTGAGTTCTTGGCAGTCCAATCTCGCGTCAAGCAACTTCGTGGCCCGATCCTGTGCCTCGTCGGCCCTCCGGGGGTGGGTAAAACCTCACTCGGTGAGTCAGTTGCGAAAGCGACAGGTCGTGAGTTTGTCCGTATGGCGCTTGGCGGCGTACGCGATGAAGCTGAGATTCGTGGTCATCGCCGCACTTATATCGGTGCGATGCCAGGTAAGATCGTGCAGCACTTGTCAAAAGTCGGTGTGAAGAACCCTCTGTTCTTACTCGATGAGATCGACAAGATGGCACAGGACTATCGCGGTGATCCAGCATCTGCACTGCTTGAAGTCCTTGATCCATCACAGAACCACAAGTTCAATGACCACTATCTCGATATGGACTTAGACTTGTCTGAAGTGATGTTCATCTGTACTGCGAATACCATGAACATCCCTGCTCCGCTGTTGGATCGGATGGAAGTGATTCGCTTGCCGGGTTACACCGAAGATGAGAAGGTCAATATCGCTGAGCGTTACTTGATTCCGAAAGCCATCAAGACCAATGGCTTGAAGTTGAAAGAACTCACGATTGATGAAGGTGCTGTGCGTGAATTGATTCGTCGCTATACCCGTGAGGCTGGCGTACGTAATCTGGAACGCGAAGTATCGAAGATCTGCCGTAAAGTAGTCAAAGAAGCGGTCACCAGCAAGTCGAAAAATGTGCATATCGACGTGAATGAAGCCAATTTGGCGGATTACTCGGGTGTGTATAAATTTGATTTCGGTCGTGCCGAAGAAGATGCACAGATCGGCCGTGTGACGGGTCTGGCTTGGACTTCAGTCGGTGGTGAACTGCTGACCATTGAAGCTGCAGCTGTGAAAGGTAAAGGCACTTATACTGCGACCGGTTCACTCGGTGACGTGATGCAAGAGTCGATCAAAGCGGCGATGACGGTTGTGCGTACACGCGGTGATAGTCTAGGAATTCCTTACGAGAAATTCAGTACGACTGACATCCACGTGCACATGCCTGAAGGCGCAACACCAAAAGATGGTCCTTCGGCGGGTATTGGCCTCACCACTGCCCTCGTCTCTGCCATGACTGGGATTCCAGTTCGTGCAGACGTTGCAATGACCGGTGAAGTGACTTTACGCGGATTGGTACTGCCTATCGGTGGTTTAAAAGAGAAACTGCTTGCTGCGCACCGCGGTGGTGTGAAGCTGGTGTTGATCCCGACTGAGAATCTGCGTGATTTGCATGAGATTCCAGACAACATCAAAGCGGGTATTGAGATTCGTGCGGTGAAAAACATTGATGAAGTGCTGAAAGCTGCACTTGTTGAAATGCCGACACCTCTACCGATTGAAATTCCTGATGTGGCGTTGGTTAAGCCTGCCGAAGTCAAAGATGGTGCGAGACACTGATCTGAAACAGATCTAGCAACATAAATGAGCCCTCAACTTTGGTTGGGGGCTTTTTATTTGATTGACCCTTTGGTTTCTTATCGCTATATTCAAACCGAATCGCTTTTAAATAATGCTTTGTCAAAGATTTAACTTAATTAGCCAATTGCTTAGAAATGGGGAACTTAAAATGTCAGAAAAGAAACATTATCTGTATTTGCAGCATAGCGAATCAGTCATTGCCTCAATGTCTGCCACGATCTTTTCATCCCTGATTCAAAGCAATCCACTCAATGATGACAATGAGGATGAGCTTATAGAGAAGTCTGTTGCTCTAGCCATCAAAATTGCCGAGTTATCAGACAAACTGGTTGAGAGTGATGAGGAATGGGTGAAGGAGCGGAAGTGATTTCTGATCTGTCAATGCGACTTATTTAGAAGTATCAATTTAATACAAATATAAGAAAATATTAAATTTTTCTTATATTCTCTTTCTATAAAAAAGCCAATTTATGAGCAACCCTATGCTAGGTCGTTTCTTCTTTCTAATCGCTTTAAGTGCAGCCGCAGCATCATGTTTTGCTGAAAATAACTCAGCAAAAAAACCTGAACTAATTTCTATAGATGACGCCAAATATCCTACTGAAGATTTACTCCCCGGAATAGAAGTCACCGCAAACTTCTTAGTGATCATTTCAACAACAGGGACTATTGATAAAGTCTCAACCATAAGTAGCTCTGGCTTTCCACCTTTAGATAATGCTGCGATAACAGCAATTAAGACTGCAAAATTTACCCCTGCATTAGATAAAGATGGCAATCCTATTTCTGTAAAAATACAAATGCCCTATCAAGCCTTTCAGGTTTCCCCGTCGCCCGTCGATAGACTATGTAGTGGTCTCAACAATGAGATTAAAGAATATGTGCGATTTAATCCAACGAGAGATTATCAGGAGCTCAATAATCTAAATGTTATACGAGGGCTGCTGATGTTAAAAGGGATAAAAAGTGGTAGTGCATTTTCCAAAAATGAACTTGAGAAAGTTTCAAGCCAAATGAATAAAATAATTAAAACTTGCGAAGTTAATCCAACATTTACTATTCTCAACGCCATTAATGCTGCTACTGGTACTAAAGGACTAGCACCCTTTATTGGAAAGTATCTCTGATCAAAATCAGGTTAAAATATAACACTAAAGTTATATTCTGTACGATAACTTGGCTTACTTCTTGCTGTCCACTTCCCCATCGTTATCCTTCATTCTAGATTGCATATCTGAAAATCAGATGAATGAAAAGTTATAGTTCTTGAATCGCTTAAGCTGGGCAGGATATATTCACCCCCTTGCACCGTCTTTGACCATATGGAAGACATTTTTTAAAAATTCAATTGGAGTACCTTTGTGAGCGTGCAGCCACCAGCCAAAAATAAATCACGCGTCGAGCTCACGATACGCGGCATCTTTATCGGCATCATCATTACCATCGTCTTTACCGCAGCCAATGTGTTCTTCGGACTTAAAGTTGGACTGACCTTTTCGACCTCAATTCCAGCCGCCGTGATCTCCATGGCGATCTTGCGTAAATTCAGAGACTCAACTATCCAAGAAAACAACATCGTCCAGACGATGGCTTCGGCAGCGGGGACACTCTCCGCGATTATCTTCGTACTACCCGGCATGATTATGATTGGCGCTTGGTCTGGCTTTCCTTTTTGGATCTCGTTTTCGGTTTGTGCGTTGGGCGGTATCCTTGGCGTGATGTATTCGATCCCTCTTCGCCGCGCCTTAGTGACCAACTCAGACTTGCCCTACCCGGAAGGCGTTGCTTGTGCCGAAGTGCTCAAAGTGAGCAACGCTGATGCTGAAGGCAATAAAACGGGCTTACTGGCACTGGTCTGGGGTGCTATCGTTTCCTCTATTTTTGCCGTTATCGTTGCAACCAAAGTGTTTGCCAGTGATGTCGCTCATTTCTTTCATGTCGGCAATAAAGGCTCGGTGACGGGTTTTGACTTTAACCTCTCTTTTGCTTTGTTTGCGATCGGACATTTGGTGGGCCTATCGGTGGGTATCGCGATGCTGGTCGGTGCTTTAATTGGTTGGGGATGGGGTGTGCCCCATTTCTCGCTGGTTGAGCCAATTACCGGCGGCATTGCAGATCTTGCACAAGCGACATGGAGTCACAAAGTGCGCTTCATTGGGGCTGGTGCAATCGGTATTGCAGCGCTATGGACACTGGGCAAACTGGTCAAACCAGTCATTAGCGGTTTGGCGTCAGCTATGGTCGCAGCGCGCGTTCGTAAATCAGGCCAAGCACACTCCTTACCGCGCACCGAACAAGATATACCCATCGGTATCGTCGGTTTAATCACACTGGCATGCTGTGTGCCTATCTTGTACTTACTCGGATACTTCAGCACCACCAATGGTCTAGGCGACCATGTTGCAGTGTTGGCGATTGGTGGCTTGGCCTATGTGATCTTGATGGGATTCTTCGTTTCAACCATCTGTGGCTATATGGCTGGGCTGATCGGCTCATCCAATAGCCCACTATCGGGTGTTGGCATTCTGGTGGTGATCGGTGCGGCACTGTTGCTCGCTATCGGTGTGAAACCCTATGTTGCGCCAGAAGCAGGCAAGGCTCTCGTCGCATTTGCACTCTTCACCACAGCAGTCATCTTTTCAGTCGCATCGATTGCCAACAACAATCTACAAGACCTAAAAACCGGTCAATTGGTGGATGCCACGCCATGGAAACAACAGCTGGTACTGATCATCGGTGTCATCGCAGGTGCGGCGGTTATTCCACCCGTTTTGGACTTGCTCAACCATGCTTATGGATTTGCAGGTGTACCTGGCGCAAACCCCGCTACAGCCCTTCCTGCACCGCAAGCTGGACTGATCTCAGCATTAGCGCAAGGCGTCATTCAGAATAATATTGATTGGAGTCTGATTGGCATCGGTGTAGGGATTGGTGTAGCGTTGATTGTGATTGATGAAATCCTCAAACGCACCACGCTGCATATGAGCTTACCGCCACTTGCCGTTGGACTCGGGATTTACTTGCCCACACAAAGCACATTAATGATCGTCGTGGGTGCCATCATCGGTTGGTACTTCAACAAACGAGCACAGCGTACAACCAATCCTGAAGCGACTCAGCAACTCGGTGTATTGCTTGCCTCAGGTCTGATTGTCGGGGAAAGTGTGATTGGTGTAGTCATTGCGGCCATTGTCGGATTCTCTGGTGTTGCAGCACCACTGGCGCTGGTCGGAACGGATTTTGAAACGGCATCGATCTGGATTGGAGGCGGTGTTTTTGCACTGGCCATTGTATTCTTATATCGTTGGTTGAGTCAGCATTCAACGCTACGCTAAGTAGCATGTCTCGTGCTAAAAAAAGCCACCTCATTGATGAGGTGGCTTTTTCTTGTAAAACATCTTTTTATCGTTAAAAGCCTAATTGCCTGCCCGCTAAATCTTTCATAATTTCTTCAGCACCACCGCCAATCATATTGACCTTCACATCTCGATAAATGCGCTCGATTCGCGTGCCACGCATAAAGCCCATACCCCCTAGGGTTTGTACCGCTGCATCAGCACAAAACTGCATGGTCCGTGTCGCGACATTCTTGAGCATGCACAACTGGGCAATAAGTTCGCTGCCCTGCTGATCGGGCTGGCCTAAGCGCCATGCAGTATCTTCCAGCAAGGCTCGCGTTGCCGCAAGCTGAGAGGCCATAGCGACCAGCTTGTGACGCATGACCTGATGATCTATCAGACGTTTGCCAAAGGTTTTGCGTTGCTGAGCCCAATCCAGAGCTTCTTCGTAGCAGACCAGTGCAAAGCCATAAGAGGATGCCGCCAAGAAAAAACGCTCCATATTGAAGTTATTCATAATCACGAAGAACCCCATATTTTCAGCACCCAGCAGATTCGTGGCAGGTACACGCACTTGATCGAAGTGAATCTGTGCCGTATCAGACGCCCCCCAACCCGTTTTATGTAATTGCGTTTTAGTGATTCCCGGGCTATGGGCATCAATCAGCAGCATAGAAATACCCGCTGCACCTTTTGCATTGGGATCTGTACGCACGGCAACCGAATAATAATCAGCTCGCATGCCTGAAGTAATATAGATTTTCTCACCCGTAACCAGAAAATCATCACCCTCACGCACGGCTCGCGTTTGCAAAGCGGCAACATCAGAGCCGCCATTTGGCTCGGTAATCGCCAAAGCAGAGATTTTCTCGCCACTCAGAATCCCGGGTAAAACCTGCGCTTTAAGCGCATCGCTGGCAAAATGCTGTATAGGCGGGGCACCAATGGTATGAGAGAGTAACGATGCGCAAATACCGCCTGAACCTGCTTTGGCAAGTTCAATCGATGACAGCAGTACATAGAATGCATCGGTTTTACCCACCCCGCCATATTGCTCATCGAAGCCTAGACCCAGTAATCCAACATCTGCGGCTTTCTTATACAGTTCTCGTGGGAACGTTTCAGCTTCCTCCCACGCATGAGCAAACGGTGTGATCTCTTGCGCGGTAAAGCGACGTACGGTATCGGCAAAAGCGATATGGTCTGGCGTATAGTAATTGGGGTTAAGCGGTTGCATAGCGGCAGATACTGACTTAAAAATAATTGCATCGATTTTGCCATGATCACCAGATACTTTGGGTTGCTGGAATGCTCAAAGTCACATGATCTATTTGGCTAGTCATATACTTTTTATAATCAATTGCTGAGGGCAAAAAAATGGGATGCGGGCACTTAAACCCACATCCCAACCTTCATTCCCGCCTTAATGATTAAGAAGGATTGCATAAGCGAAAAAAACTTTACTTGTTCTCGCCTGCTTTATGCAGCATCAATCCATTATGCAATTGATAGCTTGCACCTTGATAATAAGACAGCGTGTCATCGACCAGAGCAGGATCTGCTGTGCGATCATGAATCGTCGGAACTGTCTTCACATCCTCTAAGACATCGACTTTTTTGTTTGGCGACAAGATCGCCATTTTGTTATCCCGATACAAAGCGATCTTCTGATAAGTACCCATCAGTGCCCGTCCCTCTTCCGGCTTGATACGCATGACATCCTTACCAAAGAAGCGGGATACGTAGGAACTATTCATCAAACCCATTAACGTCGGCGCAACATCAATTTGATTGGCGATTGCATCAAACTGCTGCGGTTTGACATGCTTTGGCGAGTAGATAAACAGCGGAATGTGATAACGCTCTAGTGGCAGATCTGATTTCCCCGCAGAACCCGCACAGTGATCGGCAACAATGATAAATATTGTGTCATCAAACCATGGTTTCTTACGCGAATCTTCGATGAATTTATGGATGGCATAATCCGTGTATTTGACCGCGCCTTCATAATGCCCCGATGGAGAATCAATGCGTCCCTCAGGAAAAGTATAAGGACGATGATTACTGGTCGTCATGATAAATGAATAGAAGGGTTTCTTGGCCGCAAAGGACTTATCCGCTTCACGACCAGCACGTAGGAATGAATACTCATCTGCCACACCCCACACATTGCCAAAAACACTCTCATCTTTGGTATACGAATTACGATCGACGACATCAAAGCCATTATGACTAAAGAAATAATTCATATTGTCAAAGTAACCATAACCACCATAGATAAATTTACTGTCATAGCCTTTATCACGCAGTAAACTACCCAATGAAAACAAGCCTTCGTTGTGCGGACGATGCAACACGGATTGACCGGGTGTCGGTGGAATTGATAGGGTGAGCGCTTCCATACCGCGCACAGTTCGATTACCCGTCGCATAGAAGTTATTAAAGAACAAACT
Organism: uncultured Moraxellaceae bacterium; assembly: GCA_964373105.1. GTDB lineage: Bacteria > Pseudomonadota > Gammaproteobacteria > Pseudomonadales > Moraxellaceae > Aquirhabdus. The sequence continues at coordinate 10,424 of CAYJTU010000096.1, forward strand.
ATTATTGGCCAACTCATCTAAGTGAGGCGTAAGATTGAGCTTATTGCCAAATCGCGCCATATAGTCACCGCTGAGTGACTCGACGACAATCATCATGACATTGAGTTTTTTCTCAGGTCCGGCATGGGTCACTTGACGACTAATATCAAAAGGCACAGTGGTCGTGAAAGTTTGATTATCTTGCTTGACTAGACCACGCAAACGTTGATCCAGTACTTGCTTATCACCGGTCTGATAGAACTGCTCATAGTCCAATTCATTGGCAAAAAAAGCATAGAAGAACTGATAAGGTCCATTCTTTGCGAGTTCATTTTTATAGTTATTTTCAGAAACATCGCTGAATGTCTCACTGTTAAAAGTCAGATAGCAGCCTACTGGAATCAATAACAAGATTAAGGCACCGATCAGACGCTTTTTCAGAGACGTTGTGGCTTTTAGTGCCAAATCGATTGGGCGCTTGATGATGGCAAAAACAATAAGTGTGCTAATTGCTACGCCTGTGAGTAATAAAGGCACGGGATAAGACTCAGAGATATTACCCGTCACTTCACGACGATAGACCAAATAATCAACTGAAATGAAGTTAAAGCGTACCTGAAACTCCTCCCAAAACAACCATTCGGAAACCATATCAAAGCAGATTAGACCGATCACGAAAATCGCAATAATATATGCTATATAGCGATGAATTCGACCTTGGTAGCTTTTCTTGGGTAGCAGCGCCAAATAGATGACAACAGGAATCATTAAATAACTTAAAAAAGCCAAGTCATAAATCAAACCAGCACCATAGATCAATGGAATGTCTAAAACCGTCAAATCAAGGACGGCAAGGTTGCTGACTAACAGTACGGTTCGAAGAACTAAGAATAATACCGATGCGGTTATCGCCAAAATCAAGACAATACCGAAACGTGAATCGATCAACCGTTTCAATTGAAATCTCCCAAAACCAAGCTATAAACTGTCTAAATGATGCTACTTAGTTGGTGTACTCAGGAGACACAAATGAAAAAATTTAAAAGGATAAAATATTTTCAGTACAACAACTTGATGATCAAATAGAATTTATTGAAAACTTTTCTAAAGCATCGCGAACAGGCTTAAATGACCGTCGATGACTATCAATCGCACCATGTGTCATCAAAGCGGTAACATGTGCAGCGGTGGGATAACCTTTGTGCTTGGCAAAGCCATACATTGGAAACTCAATATCCAGTGCTTCAAGCTGACGATCACGTGTGACTTTGGCCAGAATACTTGCAGCACCAATGCATGCCTCCAGTCCATCACCACCCACCAGAGCTTGACTCGGAATATTGACATCAGGGCAGCGATTCCCATCGATCAAAGCCAAGCGAGGTGCGACAGGTAAACCTTGAATAGCTCGGCGCATCGCCAACATTGTGGCATGCAGTATATTGAGTTCATCAATCTCAGCAGGTGTTGCTTCAGCGATGCAGTATGCCGCAGCATTTTCAACGATGAGATCAAATAATCGATTACGCTGCTTTTCAGTTAATTTTTTGGAATCATTAATGCCATCAATCGGGCGATTGGGATCCAAAATTACTGCGGCAGCCACAACCGAACCAACTAACGGACCGCGGCCCGCCTCATCGACACCCGCAATGCAGAAATCTAAAGGCACTTGTATCGCTTGCACAGAGCGCACCAATACGCCAGTGCCCGGCATCATACTATCGCTGGCGATTGACAGGGTGTCAGAATTGTTGTTAAACAGTGGCATCAGACGCTCCCTCTAGGCAGTAACTCAAGAATTGCTTCAGCTGCTGAACTAACGTTTTCACTTTTTAGACGTGTATGAATACGTTCAAGTTCAACATGCTGAGTCTGCCAAGGGCCTAAACGAAAAGAAGGATCACCGAGTAAGTTTTTCATCTCAGCCACCACGTTACTGGTGGTGGCTTGAGATTGAATAAGCTCAGGAACCAAGCGTCTTCCTGCCAAGATATTGGGTAATGAAAGCCAAGGGATCTTAATCATCCAGCGTACAAAGAGGTAGGTCAACCAATGCACCCGCCCCACCACCACCATTGGACGCCCAAGCAGTAAGGCCTCAAGAGTTGCAGTGCCTGAAGCTAGCATCACGATATCACTGGCCGCCATCACTCGGCGTCCAAGATTACCGGACAGCATCGCACGATGATCAGGTTCAAGTACTTGCAAAGCCTGCTGAATATCTTGTGGCTGATTTGCAAGTAACGCTTTGATCTGTGCCAATCGCGCCTCACTGGCAGCGGGGATCATAAAACGTAGATGAGGAAATTGTTTGAGTAACAGCGCAGCACTTTCGAGCAGAATGCCACCAACTTGTGCCACTTCACTTGAACGACTCCCAGGCAAGAGGCCAATAATAGTCTGCGCACTATCAACACCCATCTCACGTTTGCCAATCTCTACGTCATGATCAAGGGGTAACTGTCTGGCTAATGGATGACCGACAAAAACCGCATGTACTTGATGCTTTCTATAAAAGTCGACTTCAAAAGGGAGTAAACACAAGACTAAATCGACAGATGCACTGATGCCAACTACACGGCCTTGACGCCATGCCCAAACTGACGGACTGACATATTGAACAGTTTTGATAATATGACGTTTTTCCAGTGCATCATTAATCTCTGCATCACGCTGACGATCTTTTAATTTTCTAGACAAGCGAAGATTAAAATCTGGCGCGTCGACACCAATAAACACATCTATTTTTTCTTGTTCAAAAGTATCAACTAATCCATCTCTGATTTTGAAGAGCTCAGGCAGCCGTCCTAAAACCTCAAATAAGCCAAATAGCGATAAGCGCTCTAGCGGATATAAGCTGGTCAAACCCTCTGCTTGCATTTGCGGCCCACCAATACCTATGAAACGCGCATCAGGATGAGTCTTTTTTATTTCACGAATGAGATCAGCGCCTAAAGTATCTCCCGACAACTCCCCAGCGACCATTCCAATTGTTAACATACAGCGCGATCCACTCTATAAATTTTCTCTAGTTTAGCATTGGAGGCTCACGATAGATTCATCACACGATTTTTTTATCAAGGACAAACCTTACATATAATAATAGTTCATAAGTTAAGCTGATTTATTCAATTGTAAGTCTAAGCAAAGCAGACTACCCTTCCGCACAATTTCTACTAAACTTATCTTAAAAACTCATATGCATGATCTATATTTCATACTTGCAGGCTTGCTCGTCGGCTTTTGTGTCGGAGTGACCGGTGTCGGAGGGGGTTCATTGATGACCCCAATCCTCATCAGTGTCATGGGTGTGCCCGCAAATATCGCAATTGGTACCGACTTACTCTATGCCTCGATTTCTAAATTCTGTGGCTCACTCGTTCATGCCAAGAAACTCAATATTGT
>CAYJTU010000097.1:0-13328 GCA_964373105.1 uncultured Moraxellaceae bacterium
TCAAGCGCTTTGACATTGACCTCTCGCACCACGGTATTCACGCGCTCGCCCAAATCAGGACCCCAACCTTGCGCCCATGACAAAGTATTGCCATAGCCTGCACCTGAATCAGTATCGACATCCACCAACAGATCATCTGACTTTGTAATCAGACTGGGATCAAGCCACACGCCTGTGGCGATATCATCCCAAAGCGGGAAACCCGCTTCATTGTATAGTCTCAGCGCCTTGGCAATCGGTGTGCCTGATGCGGTCATGTCATTCAATAATTTCGGGGTGAGCTCAGTCGCCGTCGAAGGATCGACAGGCACCATCACGATATGTTTCCACGGTTCCCGAAGTACGATTCGTGCTGCTTCAGGATCCCAGCGAAAATTAAACTCTAAGCGCGGGGTATTGCGATACTCACGTCCAAACTGCTCTGCACTTTTTGAGGTGAGCTGTTGATGTGGATTGACGCTGCCACCCATATAGATCAGTTCTTTCGCGGTCGCGGCAAACGTAGGGTCAAGTCGCGCAGCCAGCGCAAGATTGGTCAGCGGACCTGTGGCGATGATCGTCACTTGGCCCGGAAACTCGTGGACTTTACGGATCAAGAAATTAGCCGCAATCTCGTTTGACGCTTTAATCTGTGGGTCGCCTTCAGGCAAATGAGGCACCTCATAGGGACCATGAAACTTTGGCTGCGTTTGGATCGTGCCTTCAGGGAACTTGTCATCCATCCACGCCCCTTTCCAAACCAGCTTGCCATGCAGCGCTTCCCATTTATTAGTAAAGGCTTTGCTATTGAGTAGTGGGAATATCGCACCGGGTACCACGGGGATATCCCTACGTCCTGCGATCTCCACCATCCGTAGTGCATGCGCGACATTCTCATCGCGCCACGCGTCACCGCTCACCACGGTAATGCCGAGCACATCGACATCAGGCGACATCAAAGCCATTAACTGGGCAGCCCTCGGGCCGGCAATATCATCATCAAGGATCACTTTGCGCTTGTCCGAAGAAGCAGCTGCATGGCCAGCGGTGAACAAAAAACTGAGCGTTAATACTGAAAAAACAAATCGACGAGAATGAAACATAAAAAGGCCACCTAAAAAAAAGCGACGTTTGGTTAAACGTCGCGGAGGGAGGAAAAAGTAAATCAAGTAGACGCCGGAGTGATCTTAAAAGTTCTGTCTAAATTGAAAACCAACGATACGTGGCTCATTAATCATGCCGGTTAAGTTATTGAAATCGATGCCACTGGTGGTACGAATCGTGTTGGTGATATTGCGTGCAAAGACTGCCGCTTCGTATTTACCCGCATCCCAGTTATAGCCGACGCGCAGTCCACCTTCGAGGATCGGCTGACTCTTAAACTCAGCAGACTCATAGAGGAAGAAGTTGGCAGAACTGCGATAAGACCAGTCGGTATAGACAAACAGCTCATCGTCTTTATTCAAGTTCAGCGGCACGCCATAACGTAGCGTGACATTGCTGATCCACTTCGGTGCCTGTGGCAATGGATTGCCATTGATCGAGACGAGGTTACCTTTTCTTGGATCGGTAACCGTACAGGTCCTGCAAGGGGATACATACAGGTTAGGATCTTTAATCTCGGTGTCGTTATAGCTGGTGCCCATCGTGAACTTTAAGTTCTCAGTCAGATTGGCTTGAAAATCAACCTCAACACCTTGTCCAATGCTCTTATCAGCATTGATCAACACGTTACTGTTGTTTTGACCGCCAACCACCGTCAACTGTTGATTTTTCACGTCATAGCGAAACACGCTAAAGTTTAAACGGGCACGTTTATCAAACAGGTCTGATTTAAAACCGGCTTCATAGGATGTCACCGTCTCCGCTTGTGCAGTCGTGATCGGTACAAATTCAGTCGGTGGGGCGATACTTGGCGCACGGAAACCAGTAGCAATCCGCGCATACAAATTCACATCGGGGCTGATCGCATAGGTACTGCTGACATCCCAGTTGAATTTATTGACATCAGCGTCAGCGCTCTTCGCACCCAGCATCTTGACGTTATCAGCCAGTTTCACGTCGAAGTTGCGCTCATCATGGGTATAGCGCACACCGCCGCGGACTTTAAATTTGTCGGTGATATCGTAGCTTGCTGAACCAAAGGCAGCCCATGCGTTGTTGTCTTGCTCCCAAATCATGTCCGAGGTTTGCTTGCCCCCAGACAAACTGTCGTAACCAACCGACTCACCGGTGATATCGTCATAGAAATAATAGACACCCGCCTGCCAATTCAAGGCTTGACCAGCTTTTGATTCAATGCGGAACTCTTGGGTAAGCTGTTTGTGATCGTTCACGCTGCCGCTGGTTTCAACAGGAAATGGAATCAAGCCTGGACCTGAAGGCGGCGCAAAAACCGCCCCATAGCCGCCATCGATGTCGCCACGGGTGAAGTATTTATTAATCGCTTCATAACCGGTAATGGAACTGAGCTTAAACTCATCAAAGTTCCAAGTCAGATGGAGATTGGCGCCTGAAGTTTGCAGCTCTTGTTTATTACGACCATCGGTTGAAATTTCTGCAGGATCAAAGCCATCGATCAGTTTATTGCTGCCTTTCTCAATCACGTTGGCACGAAACAGACGCGCAGAGCCACTCATATCGCGGGCATGTACATTGAATAATGCAGAGAAATCATTACTCGGTTTATAAAGCAACTGAATACGCCCGACCTTTTCATCATAGCCTTCAAGCTTGCCACCTGTGACAGTGTTGGTTACCCAATCATCGCGGTGCTGAACCAAACCCGATACCCGTACAGCTAAGACGTCATTGAGGGGGATATTGATCGCGCCTTCGGCATTGGCGGTGTTATAGGTTGCATCCGACAGGCTATAGTAGCCGCTGATTTTGTTATCCAGAGTCGGTTTGACCGAATCAAACTTCACCACACCCGCAGGTGAGTTACGACCAAAGAGTGTGCCTTGTGGACCACGCAAGACTTCGACCGCCGCCAAGTCAAACATGGGGTAGCCTTTGAGTACGGCATTTTCTTGCACGATGTCATCATAGACCAACGAGACAGGCTGTGAGGCGTAGGTGTTGAAGTCAGTATTGCCATAACCACGGATATAGAGACGTGGGAAGCTACGCCCATTTGAAGATTCGATGTTCAAACTTGGTGTTTTGGCTGCAAGCACGCGGATATCTTGACCACCGGAATTCAGCACATTTAACTGCTCGCCGCGAATCAAGGATACCGAGACGGGAACGTTCTTAATATTTTCAGTACGACGTGATGCCGTGACAGTGATGGCTTCGAGCTTTGGCGCCTCAGTTTTAGCTGGGGTTGCCGTGTCGGTAGTCTCGGCTGTTGCCTCTGTAGCTGGAGTCGCAGATGAAGTCACCGTTGACTCTGCGGCTGCAGGCTGCACATCTTCAGCCCATACCACCCCTACAGGCAGCGTCATACCTAAAATCAAACCACCAATCTGACCCAACGAACGTGCTTGATGCCTATGTTTGGCGGTCATCTCAACTGTCATCTTAAAAAACTCTACGCTTAAGGCTTGGGCAAGCACACTCTTCACCAGACTCTTGGTACGCAATGATTGCACCATCTGTTTTTTGACGCGCCTAGATTCACTCATGATTTTCCCCGATGACCTGATAAAATGATTAACGCTAAAAAACTAATGCTCAAGTTTAAAAATCTAAAACTTCACACAATGAAAAACTGGCTTGTTGACGTCCCTTCAACACGCTACCGATCAGCAATTACAGATTGCTCAACAAAAAATACATTCCGATAACATGGCTTGATACTAGCAACTAATTTAGATGCCACCCATGTTGCAGATGTTATGTGGAGTATTGGTAAAATCGAATTTTTAAGGGCTGGATTCCCGCCTATACTGATGGACACGTTGGATTTTCAGCCGCAATTGCGCGGACAGATAGATCCACGCAATACGCCAACCAGAATCAGCCAAACCCATTCAGACTTCAGGCAGGCTTAGAACATGAATACTGAGATACACGAAACCACTGCCCAATCTGACCTCGCCTTGTCTAGTCGTGATCAAGACTTCTTACGACGATCCATCACACTCTCAAAACAGTCGCGCGAGCAAGGCAAACACCCCTTTGCCGCGATTGTGGTCAATGCGCTGGGTGAAGTCGTTGCGCAGGCGGGCAATAACTCGTTGCCGCCTGCAGGCGATCCCACGCGCCATGCTGAGATTGTCGCCGTTGGCATCGCTGCCAAAAAACTAACCCCACATGAGATGCAAGGGTGTACGCTCTATACCAATGCAGAACCGTGTGCGATGTGTGCGGGTGGGATCTATTGGGGTGGCATTGGCCGTGTGGTTTACGGGATATCGGAAGTTCATTTGCTGGAGATCACTGGCAACCATCCTGAAAATCCGACACTCTCCCTGCCCTGTCGTCAGGTCTTTGCCAGCGGTCAACGACCGACCATCGTGATTGGGCCTTGCCTCATCGCCGAGGCAGCAGCCGTGCATGAAGGTTTTTGGAAGTAACGACCTACGATGTCTTGCCTAAGGAATGACAGCATAAACGCATATCCATCGCGTTTATGCTCGCCAAAGGCTGGAATGCGAATTGCAGCATAATAAGCTGTACGCTTGCTTTTAAAATAATATGAATACCCAGACATCCGAGTATTTGATCAGAGTTAACGAGGTTGATATGTCTTCACGCGCTATTCAATTTTACTTCCGCGGTGAAGTGCAACAGGTGGCGGCAATTTCCCCCACCCGTACCGTCTTGCAGTATTTACGCGAAGACTGCCACCATACCGGCACCAAAGAAGGCTGCGCTGAAGGCGATTGCGGCGCATGTACCGTCGTTGTCGGTGAGCTGGTTGCGCAGGATGGCAGTCCGCATTTGCAACTGCGTACAGTCAACTCTTGCATTCAGTTTTTGCCCACTCTAGATGGCAAAGCGTTATTTACGGTTGAAGATCTGGCACAGATCCAAGCCTTGCATACCCCACAGTCAGAAAACAAACAAGATTCAGCCTCTCCCTCAAACGATCACCTCACAAAGCACGCGGCACATCCAACGAAAGCTCTACATCCTATCCAGCAGGCGATGGTCGATCATCATGCCTCGCAATGTGGCTTCTGCACCCCGGGCTTTGTCATGTCACTGTGGGCAATGTATGAGAACCAAATAAACGTCCCAACACGCATAGAGGCTACCGAACATATTTCGGGCAATCTGTGTCGCTGTACAGGCTATCGTCCGATCTTGGATGCCGCAATCGCCGCCTATGATCTGCAGCGCGTCGCACTTGTGAGAGAACCCGTCATCAGTGCACTTGAAGCATTAGAAAAAGAGCCCGCTCTGGCCTATCAAATCGCCGGACAGCGTTTCTTTGCCCCGCGCAGTCGTACAGAACTCGCCGCCTTACGTATTGAATACCCCGAAGCGCGCCTGCTTGCAGGCAGTACTGATGTCGGACTGTGGATCACCAAGCAAGGCAGGCAGTTAACGGATGTGATTTATTTAGGTCATGTCGCAGATCTTAAGCACATCGACCATCACGACAGCTACATCGAGATCGGTGCCATGGTCTCACTCACCGATGCCTTTGCCACCCTGACACAATTGGATAAAGGCTGGACGGAACTGGCGAGACGCTTTGCCTCTGAACCGATCAAAAACGCAGGGACACTCGGTGGTAATGTCGCCAATGGCTCACCGATTGGTGACTCGATGCCCCCACTGATTGCACTATCCGCAGAGATTGTTTTACAGCACGGCACCACCACGCGCCGCCTTGCCCTCGAAAACTTCTATCTGGATTACCAAAAAACTGCACTGGGCGATGGCGAATTTGTCGCGGCGATTCGGGTGCCCACCGCCCAAACTCAATCTGGCCAAGCCTCATATTTTAATACCTACAAGATCGCCAAACGCAATGAACAGGATATTTCTGCGGTCTGCGCCGCTTTTGCCGTGACCTTGGATGCAGCGGGTATCGTGCACAGTGCGCGGATTGCTTATGGCGGTATGGCAGCCATACCAAAGCGGGCATCATTTTGTGAAGCTGCGCTGATCGGTCAGCGCTGGTCAGTAGAACGGATGGAGATTGCGCAAGCTGCACTCAGCCGTGATTACGCACCGCTCAGCGACGGACGCGCCAGTGCGGAATATCGCCAGATCGTCGCAGCGAATCTGCTCAAACGCTTTTGGTTTGAAACCCAAACAACGGCGACAATATCCACATCATCAGCACCCCATGTGAAACGTTTAAGTGATCTGATTGCGATCAAACAGGTTGAGGGCTAAACCATGAATCAAGCCAGCAATCTGTCTGACCTCGTCCACATTAATAAAGACCCCGCGCAGCATGCCAGTGGGCCGATCGGTAAATCCATCGCGCATGAAAGTGCGCATCTGCATGTCAGTGGTCAGGCCACGTACATCGATGATATGCCTGAATGGGAAGGCACTTTGCATGCGGCACTGGGACTCTCCACCTGTGCGCATGGTCGGATTAAGAAACTGGACCTCACAGCCGTCCGCACAGCCGCAGGTGTGCGCTGTGTCTACTTGGCAGAAGATATCCCGCATCATAACAACTGCGGCCCAATCGTCGCGGATGAGCCTATCATTGCTGATGATGTCATTCAGTTTTATGGTCAAGTGATTTTTGTGGTAGCGGCGGATACCTTTCAACAAGCGCGCGCGGCAGTTCGCTTGGCGGTCGTTGAATATGAATATTTTGAGCCGATCTTGACCGTTGCAGACGCGATCAAAGCCGAATCTTGGGTGCTACCGCCAGTAGATCTGAAACGTGGAGAAGCGGCGGAAGGTTTGGCGCAAGCGCCGCATCGCCTGCAAGGGTCTAGCGCCGTCGGTGGACAAGAGCATTTTTATTTAGAAGGTCAAATCTCCTACGCCTACCCCAAAGAAGATCAAACTATCCACGTCCACTGCTCGACGCAGCATCCGACCGAGATGCAACATCTGATCTGCCATGCGCTCGGCTATCGTGCGCACCAGGTCAGTGTCGAAGCACGCCGGATGGGTGGGGGCTTTGGGGGTAAAGAATCGCAATCCGCACAGTGGGCCTGTATCGCCTCATTACTTGCAGTAAAGACTGGCAAACCCGTCAAGCTGCGGCTAGATCGCGATGATGATATGGTCGCGACAGGCAAACGACATGGTTTTGACTTCGAATGGGAGGTCGGTTTTGATGATGAAGGTCGCATACTCGGCTTGCAGATTCAAATTGCCTCCAACTGTGGCTTTTCGGTCGATCTGTCTGGCCCCGTCAATGATCGCGCGATCTGTCATATCGACAATGCCTACTTTCTTGATGCGGTTGCGATTCGTAGTCTACGCTGTAAAACGCATACCGTCTCCAACACCGCGTTTCGTGGCTTCGGTGGCCCACAAGGCATGTTTCCCATCGAATACATCATCGATGATATCGCCTATTATCTAGGACGCGATCCACTTGATGTGCGGCTGATCAACTTCTACGATGATATTGGACAGGTCGCAGCCCAGCCTACAACTGCACGCAACACGACCCACTACGGCACGACTGTCGTGGATAACGTCATCCCAAGCTTAGTTACCGAACTGGCGACAAGCTGTGAGTACACTGCCCGTCGTGCAGAGATTGCCGCTTTTAATGCCCAAAGCCCGATCATCAAAAAAGGCCTCGCCCTGACCCCAGTCAAATTTGGCATCTCCTTTAATGCGACCCTCTATAACCAGGCGGGGGCATTGGTGCATGTCTATAGTGATGGTACGGTGTTATTAACACATGGCGGCACCGAGATGGGTCAAGGCTTATACAGCAAGATCCGTCAGATCGTGGCGCATGAATTTGCGATTCCTTTGGAAGATGTGCGCTTGTCCGCAACTGACACCAGCCGGGTGCCCAATACCTCCGCGACCGCCGCATCCAGTGGCACAGACTTGAATGGCAAAGCCGCCCAAGCTGCTTGCATCACGATCCGCACCCGCCTTGCGATCTTTGCTGCCGAACTGGCCCACACTACCCTTGATCATGTCGTGTTTAGCGATGGGCATGTCTATGCGGGAAGCGACGATGCGATCGATGGCAAAGGACTGCAAAAGTGGACCTTTGGCGAACTGGTGCTGCGTGCCTATCAGGCACGCATCCAGCTCTGGGACAGTGGTTTCTACAAAACCCCCGATATCCACTGGAATCCGGCGATCCGCTTTGGGCGACCATTCTTCTACTTTGCCTATGGCGCAGCCGCCACTGAAGTGGCCATCGATACCCTGACTGGCGAAACGCAGATCCTACGCGTCGATGTCCTGCATGATGTCGGTCAATCGATTAACCCTGCGATTGATATCGGCCAGATTGAAGGTGGCTTTATCCAAGGTATGGGCTGGCTCACCAGTGAAGAGCTGTATTGGGTGAAAAGTGGCGCCAAGACCGGACATTTATTTACCCATGCTCCATCCACCTACAAAATCCCCACTGCAGCCGACTGCCCAGCAGTCTTTAACGTCAAACTCTTCAACAATCAGAATGTTGAAAACACCATTCACCGCTCTAAAGCTGTCGGTGAGCCGCCCTTTATGCTGGCACTTTCCGTGTTTTCGGCACTGCGTGATGCTGTAAGCGCGGCGGTAGAAGCAGAAACCGGTAGCAAGCCAAAATTAAAGCCCAAGCTTGAAGCGCCTGCCACACCAGAAGCGATATTGCGGGCCATCCATCTCGCGACCCATAAACCTTTCGGACCACGGCCATGAAAGCCTGGCTTAGCCACCTGCCGACATGGCTACAGGCACGTGATTGCGTCCTTGTCACCGTGGCTCGCGTGGAAGGTTCGACCCCACGGGAAGCTGGTGCGTCCATGCTGATTGGTGTGGATCAGGCGGGTAAAGTACTGCAAGTCGATACCATCGGCGGCGGTCATCTGGAGTGGCAAGCTACTGATATTGCTCAAGGGATGCTGACTAGTCTTGGCGCCACGAATATCCACTTTGAACGTTTTAATCTCAGTGCTCGCTTAGGGCAATGCTGCGGTGGCGTGGTGTGGCTGATTTTTGAGAAGATAACCTCGCAGCAAGAGCAAAGTTGGCAGTCATCTATTCAAGCTCTGGAAAAAGGCTCATGTTTACGACGTACCCTACAGCAAGATGAAAATCACTCGACTTGGACGACGCAAGCGTCGGGTAAAAATCGAGTCCAACTTGAGCATAACATTGCAAAAAGAACATCAGCTGAAAAAGGACAACTCGCTGAAGCACTATGGCACTTTGAACAAGAGATTTTAGGCAGTCCCTTTACCGTATACCTGTTTGGTGCCGGTCATGTCGGACGTGCAGTCGTGGATGCACTACGCCCATTGGATGCTCGAATTCGCTGGATTGACTCACGCGAAGAAGGGTTCCCGGATGACAAAGACGCGTATATTGAATATGTGACCACCGATCATCCCGAGGATGAAATCGCACTCGCACCCGCCAATAGCTACTTCCTGATCATGACCCATAACCATACGCTGGATTTTAGCTTGTGTTTGGAACTCTTCAAACGCCATGATTTTGCGTACTTTGGCTTGATTGGTTCAGAGAGCAAGCGGGCTGTCTTTGAGCACCGCCTACGCGCGCGCGGAGTTGATACACTGCGTTTTCAAGAGATGACCTGCCCGATTGGGATTCAGGGGATCTACAGTAAAGAACCAGCCTTGATCGCCGTGGCCGTAATCGCGCAAATGCTACAAGTCCACACCGCGCGGATCCAGACGGATCACATCTATGGCGGCAAAATCTATCAGTCTTCCGAGCAGACCTAGAGGGTGGGTATGCGGCGCATGCCGACAAATGCTATGGCTGGCGCGTCAAATGGGTGATGATCTCAGCATGCCGAGGAAAGGCAGCCAAAAGCGCACTTCGCGATCCGATTTCAAAATCTTCAAAATCAAAACCAGGACTGACCGTACAACCCACCAAGGAATACTCACTTCCTACGGCAGGCTCAGCGGCAAACCAACTGCCACGCGGTGCAAGCGCTTGGAAGACCTGACCTTGATGAGGATCATTTCCCAATAAATGGACGATCAGTTGCCCATCTGGCATCAAGACATACAGTTTGAGTGGCCCACCCGCATAAAAATGCCACAGCTCATCCGATTGCAAACGATGAAAAGTACTGTAGTCGCCTTTATTCAATAAAAATTCAATCGCGGTGCTCGTCGAGCGCGGCCCTTTATAGCGGGCTGGCAGCATTGCTTGGGTATATTGCTCGTCAGACTTATAGGTCTGCTTGTAGTAGCCTCCTTCAGGATGAGGTTCAAGCGCAAGCAATTGAATGAAATCGTGCGACTGGTGATGCGGTGACATTGACATAGCACACCCCGAAAGGAGTAAAACCACAGGAATTGATATCGTCCAGAAACAATGACACATGACATAAGATACATATTTCATCGCTCAGATCCCCTTCACCAAGGCTCTAGTATCGTCAAACCCAAAGAGGATACTTACCCACTAAACTAACGGATATGGCTGGATGAACATAGCCTAAACTGAATATAACGTCTATCTGATTAGCAGCATAAATCAGCTTCAAAATTGCAGACAAGCAGATAGGATCATTACTCTGGGCGACTCCCTGACACCATTTTAAAACCGATAGCGCACACCCATCGCGGTCGACATCTGGTTCTGATTGGGGTAGCCACCACCGACAAAATCAGAGTTGGTATTTACAAAAGCTTCTGTTGCCCCGCCGTCATTATGCAAATACGCCAAATTTGCTGTGAGACTCAGCGGCTTGGAAATTTTGTACTCTCCAGACAGACGATAAACCAAGGTCTGGTTAGACAGCGTTGTATTCTCACGATAAATGATATCTGCTGATCCCGTGAATGCTGTGGTGAACGGATAATCCACCCCGACTTCCACCGCATACGCCTTACGTGCCGACATCGAAGCAATCGACTGCAGTTTCGCTGGACCTGAAATATCGGCATAGGTCAGCCCGAGTCTTGAGTTGAACTTGCCCCAGTTATAGCTACCGCCAAGCGTGGTCAGTAAATAGCGATTGCCGGTATAGGCCGCATCGATCCCAGTATCTTCCTCATGATTATGGGTTAAACCCATCATGAGTGGCCCATCGCTATATTTGATCCCGAGGCTATACATCGAACCTGCTTGACGGAATTTTCGATAATCATTTAAACCGTACATCGCACCAACTTGCAGACCTGAGATCTCAGGCGACGTGTATTTCACGCTATTGCGATACAGCTCACTGATCGCATCAAACTCAGAGAATTTAAAAATCGCCCCCGTGTTATAGCCACCCTTAAACACCGTACCGAAAAACCAGTCATCATTAAAATCCCACTGCTTACCCACAGTAAACGTTCCCCATGGACTCTCAAGACCGGCATAAGCATTGCGGGAGAACACTTCACGATTGGTTGGGATTTGCAACTTGGAGGGATTGAAACTGGTTTGTAGATTGATGATGGCTTTGATGCTTGATCCAAAGTCATAACTACCGCCTAAGCCTAAGCCTGAAGCACTTAAAATCCCATCGGTGGTAGCGGTCTTGGTTTTCTGCCCGTCACCAGTATGGGTCACAGCCGATACACCGGTATCAATCAAACCAAAGACCTTCAAGGTTGCATTGCCACTGCTGACACTGACATCGGCATACACACTACCACTCCCCAGTACCGCAGTGCAGGTCAGCGCCGCTAGGGGAACATTCAAAAATTTCATCGTACAGCCTTAATATTTTTAATCGCTTATAATTTTATATTATTACAATCAAACATTTTATTATCAATTAAATAAAATGACCTTTTGGTAAAATTTTTCACATCCTCAGAAGAGGAAAACCTTTTTTTATGAACAAATAAAATAGATATGACGCTGATAAACATTTATCCAAACCCACATGCAATTGACAATAACTCCCCTTTTCTATAAGTTCTTTTTTAGAACTATTTAAATTTGCCGCCTCGATTGGAAAAAGTATTCATGTCAAAAGCCATTAAACAGTCTGATCTTACGGTCCACGGACGCACACTCCCCGATAGCCATCGCCCCATACACGGCGTCAAAGACCGTCTCGCCGATATGGCCGCACAATCGATTGCAACGCTTTTGGGTATCGTCAAACCCGGCCAGGATATCCCCGTTCCGACGCCTGCATTATTTTCACCGCATGAAGACTCATTACGCTTTAGCAGTACGCATTTTGGCATCATGATCCCTGATCTCCCCGCACCGCACTATTTCATGTCATTTGCCTCGATCCTCGGCATGCTGGGTATCAAGATCGTCGATGTCGATCATGCCGTGAGCAATGACGGACCACGGCATACAGCGCTTTTAGTTCACGGTACCGCGCAAACCCCTGAGGATGCTTTTTCGGCATATGGCATGAAACAAGAGATGGAGATCAAACCTGATGGCAGTTTGATTCGTTTTGGCAAGGATGCAGAACTGTCTGGTACCTATCCGAACTTCAAACTCAAAAGTCAACGTGAAGATTTTGCAGTTGATATCAATCTCACTGCCACAGGCGATATCACATGGTTCGGTCATAGCCCCATTTACCAGCATTTTAGTTTATTGATGCAGTATGAAGGGACGGTCGTCCATCAGGGACAATCAACCCCAGTCAAAGGGCTATGTACTTGGGAATACTGGCAGACAGTGTCTTTATACCTTCCTGTAAACAAACTTATCCCAAGGCGCTTTAAACTGGGTGCAGATTTCTTCACCTATCAAGTGATCAATTTGGATCAGGATACGCAATTGCTGCTTGGCTATGTTGCTTTTCTGGATAGACCGATTGCCAAAGTCGCTTACTTAAGAACAGTCGGCGGTGGCAGCCAACGGCTAGATGCCGATGTGCGCTTTCAAGTTCTAACTGCTCAAGCTGAGCCTGCCATCGCGCCTGATGGATTTGCGATGACGCTGCCACAAACTTTTCGTTGGACCATCACAGACCGATCGGGAGAAAGTCTCTTTGAGATCAATGCAACTGTTGATACGCCAATGCTCTATGGCCTCGCTGCGGGTTATGTAGGCGCGTATCACTGGGAAGGAACTCGAAATGGTCAGCCACTCACAGGACGTGGCTATGTTGAGTACATCGATCAGCGCGACTGAAATTCATAAAATAGCGCCGACTAAAGTGCAAACATAAAATGGATATCCTCCGGTTCCAGTGCATATAGCGCTGGATCCGGCTCGAAGGTCACGTAACAGCCCAGTTTCTGATAAAAATGAACCGTACTCTCCGATGGCGTCGCTGAGACATATAGAAATTTGGCACCGCGGCGTTTGGCTTCAGTGACCGCTAGATTGAAGAGCTGTTT
>CAYJTU010000098.1:0-12965 GCA_964373105.1 uncultured Moraxellaceae bacterium
CACACGAGATTCCAAGAATTGTGACTGGAGTTCAGACTGTGCTCTTCCGATCTAACAGCACCTCATGGTGCTGTTTTTTTATGATGAATAGCATTACGTACAGCGGTGGTTTAACCATGGTGCTCGACTTTAGCGGGCGCCGCAATTTTGACAGTATCTCCCGCAGCCAGTCCATCCGGTGGATTACTGATCACCCGATCGGTCGTCGCAAGCCCAGAGCCCACTTCAATGAACTTTCCGGCATCGCGGGCGATGGTGATGGTTTTAAAGGCCACATGATTGTTTTGATCGACCGTTGCTACGCGTAGACCATTTTTATCAAACAGCAGGGCACTTGATGGGACTTGCAGACGCGCTGCGGCTTTTACATTGTGCTGATCAATACTGGCATTGACAAAACCACCGGGCAGTAACGCACCATCGGCATTATCGACTTCAAATTGCACCAGTGTCGTGCCCGCATTGGCATTCACGGATTGCGAGAAGGCACTGACTTTGGCTAGGTAGGTCTGTCCCTGATGAGTCGGTGTGGTTAGCGTAGCAGCCGTACCAACTTGAATCCCACCTATATCACTCTGTGGCACATTGACCGAGACTCGCAGTTTGCGGGTATCAGAAATTTCAAATAACGGCAAACCATTGCTGCTTGAACCATTGGCATTGATCAGCGCCCCAATGTCGGTATTCCTTGCAGTCACGATGCCATCAAAAGGCGCCGTAATGTATTTAAACTTCTGCAAGGTCTGCAAGCGATCGACATTGGCTTGTGCGGAGTTGAGCTGGGCGATCTGGGCGGCAAGCGCACTGTTTTTTTCATCCACTTCCTGCGCTGAGGTCGCATCGGCAGGTAGTGCTTTCCAGCGGGCAGCTGTCGCTTTGGCAAGCGTTGTTGCTGCTTGGTTATTGGCCATTTCCGCCTTGGCTTGCGCAAGTTGTTGATCCAAATCAGGCGTTTCAATTTCTGCGATCACTTGTCCCGCTTTGACGTGGTCACCGATATCGACTTTCCAACCTTTCAGATAGCCACTGGCACGTGCGTAGATTTGTGCTTGTGAATAAGCCGAGAGTTGACCGGGGAGATCGAGCGTTGCTTTCGATTGGCTATCGGCAGGTGTAGTGATCGATACGGTTGGGATCGTTTGATCTTCCGTCCAGTCCTTAAGCTGTGTGCTGCTAGATGCGCGTGTGATCAGACCAATCGCGACGACCAGTGCCAGCACGATACCGATACCCGCACCGACAACTCCAAGTTTTTGAGTAGACACTTGTGGAATGTCTTGAGTTGATTGTGGTTCAGACATGAGATTCTCCTGAGTTCGATATAGTGAGGCTATCGTTGTTTTTTGAAGCGCTATGTGAGGCTTGGCCGTCTTTATCTTTTCCATGATTACGATGCACGAGACTAAAGACAACGGGCACAAAGAGTAGGGTGGCAATCGTGGCGAAAAACAGCCCGCCAATTACGGCGCGGCCCAGCGGCGCATTCTGTTCACCACCTTCTCCTAAACCGAGTGCCATCGGCGCCATACCGATCATCATAGCAAGAGCCGTCATGAGTACAGGTCTGAAGCGGACGAAGCCAGCTTCCAGAGCCGCTTGAATCGGATCCCCGAGTTCAGCCAGTCGTTCCCGTGCAAAGCTGATGACCAAGACACTGTTTGCGGTGGCGACCCCCATACACATGATCGCGCCCGTCAGTGCGGGTACAGAGAGAGTCGTCCCTGTGGCAAAGAGCATCCACACGATACCGGCCAGAGCCGCTGGCAGTGCGGTGATGATGACGAAAGGATCACTCCAAGATTGGAAGTTGACGACAATCAACAGATAGATCAGTACGATGGCACCCAAGAGTCCAAAGAGCAGGCCTGAGAAGGCGCTGTTCATGGTTTGCACCTGACCGAGCAAGTAGACGTTCGCCCCTTTCGGCAAGTCTTTTTGTGTGGCATCCACGATCTTTTGAATGTCAGCAGCGACCGCACCGAGGTCACGGCCTTGGGTCGTGGCGTAAATCTGCACCAGTGGTTGGATATCATATTGCGAGACCACGGCATTACTGCTGGTTCGTTCAATGCTCGCCACACTGCCCAAGACTTGCGGCGCCGTGTTTGCCGATGGGCTACTTGAGGTAATCGGCAGGCTTTTCAGACTATTCAAGGTATCAATCTGATATTGCGGCGTTTGAATCACGATCGGATACTGCACGCCGTTTTGCGGATTGAGCCAGAATGTCGGTGCAACTTGGCTCGACCCTGCAAGATTGACGACCAGGCTGTTGGTGACATCTTTTTCAGTGAGCCCGATCAATTGCGCGCGCGTCCGATCGACATTGATATTCAATGACGGATTCTTCTGTGATTGCTGGATGCGTACATCGGCTATACCGGGGATATGCTTGAGCTTCGCCAGCAAATGATTGGCATATACGAAGTTGGCATCCAGTTTTGGACCACGAATCTGCAGATTGATCGGCGCGGGTGCACCAAAGTTTAGAATCTGACTGATGATATCTGCGGGTACAAACGAGAAGGTGACACCTGGGTAGAGCCGCGGTAATTCTTCGCGCAGTTTTTGGATGTAACCCGCAGTCGGTTGGTGCTTTTCATGCAGTGCTATCTGGATGTCACCATCGGATGAGCCGATGATCCCGGTATTGTTATAGACCATATTGATCCCTGAAACCGGGAAGCCAATATTATCGGTCATCGTTTCCAGCTCTTTGGCGGGAATGATCTGGCGGATGGTTTTTTGAATTTGGGCAAATGAACTTGCACCATCTTCAACACGGGTCCCCACGGGCAAGCGCACATGGATGAGGATCTGACCTGAGTCGACTGTCGGGAAGAAGTTGCGACCCAAGAACGGCACCAGTAAGAATGACGCGAGGACAAAGACCATAAAGCCCGTGATAAAGCGCTTATAGTTGCGTAGCGCCATCGCAAGGAGGCCATGATAGGTATCTCGGACACTTTCAAAGCGCTTTTCAAAGTTACGTTGAAAACGAACCAGTGGGTTTTTGCTGCGTGGCAGTGTCAGCCCATGACCATGTTCATCGGCATATGGCTCATGCGGTTTGAGCAGATACTTGGCCATGGTCGGGACCAATGTCCGTGAGAGGATGAAGGAACAAATCATCGCGAACATTACTGACTCTGCCATCGGCACAAACAGAAAGCGCGCTACACCATCCAAGAAGAACATCGGCACAAACACGATACAGATACATAGCAGCGATACGAACGCAGGCGTCACAATCTGTGCGGCACCATCCAAGATGGCTTCTTCGGTTTGCTTACCCTGTTCCAGATGCCAGTTGATGTTTTCAATCGTCACCGTCGCATCATCAACCAATATCCCAACGGCAAGCGCAAGCCCACCTAGCGTCATGATATTCAGAGTCTCGCCCACAGCGGCAAGCAAGATGAGCGCACCTAAGATCGATAAAGGAATCGAGGTTGCAATGATGACCGTCGAACGCCAACTGCCCAAAAACAACAGGATCATCAGGCTGGTCAGTAGCGCTGCAATAGCGCCTTCTAGCACCACACCGCTGATTGCCCCGCGCACAAACACCGATTGATCACCGACCAGTGCAATTTTAAGGTTTTCGGGGACGATAGTTTTTAGCGCAATCACTTGTTGCTTCACGCCATCAATCACGGCAAGCGTAGAGGCTGAACCATTCTTCAGGACGGACATCAGCACCGAGCGGCTGCCATCGACATGTACAATGTTGGTTTGCGGGGGATTACCATCGCGAACGCTGGCGACATCACGCATATAGACCATTGCACCATTGACGTTTTTAATCGGTAGGTTTTCAAGACCTTCAAGTTCCGATGGCGCATTGTTGAGCTGTACCGCGTACTCTAAGCTATCGATTTTTTGAGTACCGACAGGGGTAATCAAATTTTGTGCCGCCAACGCATTGGCCACATCCTGACCCGAAAGTCCGCGTGCTTGCAAGGCTTTAGGATTCAAATCGATTTGGACCTGACGTGTTTTACCACCAAAAGGGTAAGGCACTGAGGCACCTGCGATAGTGACTAACTTGGTGCGCACGGTGTTCAGACCAAGGTCACCCAGATTTTGCTCAGTCAATCCGACACCAGATAGGGCGAGCTGAATGATAGGCACGGTTGACGCACTGTAGTTGATGACCAACGGTGGTGTTGTACCTGCAGGCATTTGTCGTACGATCGTTTGAGAGATCGCTGTAACCTGCGCATTGGCGGTTTGGATATTGACGTTCGGCTGGAAGAAGATCTTGACGATCCCAGTGCCGGTATAGGAGTTTGCTTCAATGTGCTCAATATCATTGACCGTCGTGGTGAGCACACGCTGATACGGCAGTAAAATCCGCCCGCTCATTTGATCAGGAGGCAAGCCCGTGTAGTTCCACACCACCGCAATCACGGGGATCTTGATGTCAGGAAAGATATCGGTCGGCGTACGCACAGCGACCAGCGGACCGATAATGAGTAAAAGAATTGCCAGTACAACGAAGGTGTAGGGGCGGTGGAGTGCGATACGAACAATTCCGAGCATAAACGAAGACTCCAGCACTTACAGGATATATCAAGCAAAAAGAATCAGTCCTTTGAAGTCACCCATGATGTTGGAGCAAAACTGGGCATGACGTATCAGATCCCTCTGAAAACGTTAATACAAATATTCACAAATACGTCAGGATATGGACCAAATAGATTATCTATGCATTTGATTCAATGATTGATGTGTTGAAGATACTCTTCGTAAGACTAGTGGGTTTATACCAGCTTTTGAATCCCAAAATCTCTCACCTTTGCTGTGCAAATTTGCACAAGCAAGGTTGAGAAACCATGCATCACACTTTGCATTTTGCGTGATGCATATTGGGCAGGAAGATTGCGAGCAAACCGATCAAGGGTAGGAATGCACAGAGATGATAGACATATTGAATGCCATAGATATCTGCAAACTTACCTAGCACCGCTGCACTGATCCCGCCCATACCAAAGGCAAAACCAAAGAATAGTCCGGAGACCAAACCGACTTTATTGGGCATCAACTCTTGAGCATAGACGATGATGGCTGGGAAGGCCGAAGCCAATGTAAATCCGATGATCACACTTAAAATGCCGGTCCACATTAGATCTGCATAGGGCAGCATCATGGTAAAAGGAGCGACACCCAGGATGGATACCCAAATGACTTGCTTTCGTCCGATCCGATCTCCTATCGGTCCCCCCAAGATCGTGCCTGCGGCGACTGCCCCTAAGAAAACAAACAAATAGATTTGCGCGTTTTGAACGGACAAATTAAATTTTTCAATCAAGTAAAAGGTGTAGTAACTGGTCAAACTACTTAGATAGAAATACTTGGAAAAGACCAAGAACATCAAAGTCGTCATGGCAATCATAACCGTACGTTTGGGTAATGCGGATACCTGCGCAACGGGTTTGGGTTTCGATGCAATCACCCGCTGCTTTTCTTTGTACCAATCCCCGATTTTCCACAGGATGGCGATCCCCGTCAGTGCGGCCAGAGCGAACCAAACGACACTGCTTTGTCCATGCGGCACCACCAATAGTGCGGCGAGCAGTGGACCGACGGCACTGCCGACATTGCCACCGACTTGAAAGATCGACTGCGCCAAACCATGTTGCCCACCTGAGGCGAGACGTGCGACGCGAGACGATTCGGGGTGAAAGATCGAGGACCCTGTACCCATAAAAACTGCTGCAACCAACAACATGGCAAAGTTTTGGGCAAAGGCGAGCAAAATAATGCCTGTCATGGTCGATGTCATGCCAAAAGCCAGTGAATAGGGCTTTGGATGTTTATCCGTATAGGCACCAATGATCGGTTGCAGGATGGACGCCGTCACTTGATAGGTAAAAGTGACCAAACCGATTTGTGCAAAGCTGAGATGAAATGAACCCTTCAAGATTGGATAAATTGCCAGCAACAACGATTGCAGCATATCGTTTAAGAAGTGGGTAAAGCTGATGGCGCCCAACACTCGAAAACCAGTCTGATTGGCGGCTGTGGGCTGACTTTGTGTGGTATTGACCGAGCTCATGAATTTCTCAATGACTTAAAAAACGAGGACGCTGTAGATGAGTGATGGAATCATACGCTGCCAGACACCGACATTCTTGAGAGAATGTGGCGGCATATGTCGAGAAAGTGACATTTTATGAAACCATATGTGATCGATTTTCCGGAGGCATTGCCTTGGATAAAACTCCCTGAGGGGGAGTTTAGACGCTATTGTTTAATTCTAAGGTCTGGAAGACGCAGTGCAAAAAGTCCTAGGAGGGGCAGAAATGAACACAGTGAGTAGACATAGATAATCCCGCAGCGGTCAGCGAGTCCACCTAAAAGCGCTGCGCTAACACCGCCCATCCCAAACGCGAGTCCGTACATCACGCCTAAGACGGCACCGGTTTTATTGGGGAGCAGCTCTTGAGCAAAGGCAATAATCGTGGGAAATGCACAGGATATGGTAAAACCGATAATGACACTGAGAATCCCGGTCCAAAATAGATCGACATAAGGCAGCATTAGGGTGAAAGGGCCTGCACCTAATATTGATATACAAATGAGGTGTTTGCGTCCAATTTGATCTCCGAGTGGCCCGCCGCAGAGAATACCTATGGCGACTGCAAATAAGAAAGCGAACAAATAAATCTGCGAGAGTGCTACCGTGATTTGAAATTTTTCGATCAGGTAAAACGTGTAATAGCTGGTAAAGCTACTGATATAAAAGAATTTTGAAAAGATCATCACAATCAAAATAAATAGTCCGATTTGGATCGCGTGCTTCGGTAGTCTCGATACTTTATATGGGGTTGGGGGATTAACGGCTTTCATGAGCTGTGTGTTTTTATACCATGCCCCTGCTTTAAGCAAGGCTGGTATGATCAGCAGCGCTGCGAATCCAAACCAAAACAGACTCAACTGACCTTGTCCGATGATGATCACTGCGAGTAAGGGCCCTATAGCCGTCCCCAAGTTGCCACCAACTTGAAAAATTGAATGCGCTAAGCCCTGACGTCTGCCTGACGCTAAAGATGCCGCATGTGCTGCGATCGGGTGTAAAATCGATGAGCCAATCGCCATCAATACCGCTGCTATGATGAGCAAAGCATAGCGATCCGCGATGGATAAGACAAAAATCCCAGCAATGGTGATTGCAAGCGCAAACACCATTGCATACTGTTTGGGATGTTTATCAGTATAGATGCCGACGATCGGTTGTAGCAGCGAGGTCGTCATTTGGTGAATGAAGGTAAGCCAACCCATTTGGGCAAAGCTTAAATGAAATGTACCTTTGAGTATGGGATAGATGGCAAGCAGCAGGGACTGAAGGACGTCATTGATAAAGTGCGCGGAACTTACAATAGCAAGGATTTGTAAGCGACTAGACGTATATCGAATAGATGCATCGTTTACAAACTTCATAAAATCTCAATCAGTGAAATTAGATTAATCAGACATATCCGTTAGACTTAACGTCAGAAATCCATATCCACAGTAAAGATATTACTTTATTTATACACAAAGTGGGATTGGTTGTTACAAAACTATGAGGGCTAACTTGCGTGGACCAGCGCTACAAATTATTTGATCACAGTAGCATGCCTGTCACTGCGATGGCTATGGACTATCGGCATGGGGATAGCACCCCGCCACATCAGCATCCGCATGCGCAGCTCATTCATGCCGTACGTGGGGTGATGCTTATTGCGACGGATCAAGGGCAGTGGATCGTGCCACCAACGCGCGGCATCTGGATGCCACCTCATGTCGTGCATTGGGTGCGTATGATCGGCGAAGTTCAGATGCGTACTGCCTATATCCGGCCTGATGCCGCGCCAGATCTTTTTGATGTCTGCAAAGTGGTTGGGATATCGCCTTTACTCCGTGAGTTGATCCTCTGTGCCATCGAGGTACCACTGCCTTATGAGCCTGACTCTCGCGGTGGTCATCTAATGCGTTTACTGCTGGACGAGATTAAAGACGTACAATCCTTAAGCCTGCAACTCCCAAACCCACAGGATACACGCCTGAAAATCATTACTGCGGCTTTGACACTCAATCCTGATGATGCGACGACCGTAGACATGTGGGCCGCGCGGTTGCATCTCACCCCGAAAACGATTCATCGGTTATTCAGCAAAGAGACGGGGATGACCTTTGGTCAGTGGCGCCAGCAAATTCGCTTGCTGGCGGCACTTGAGCGCTTGGCCCAAGGGGAGAAGGTGTTAAGCGTGGCTTTAGGGCTCGGGTATAGCAGTCAGAGCGCTTTTGCCGCGATGTTTAAGCGCCAGTTCGGTATGCCGCCTAGCCAGTTCTTTGATTAGAATTCTGCATGAGTGTCACCATTTATTTGGCGACCTTAGGCGGATATGAATCAAATGCGTGGCTGCGGTTGCGTGGATATGGTCGCTGCGCTGCTGAAAGTAACGTGCGTTTTGCGCGTGACCGGAGAGATCTTCCAGCACTTCAAAGCCCATGATATCGAGTTGCTGATGCAATATTTCAGGGATAAATTGTCCGATCAACGGTTCACTCATGTAGTCCGTAAATTGAGAGAGTGCATAACTCCCCACACGTTCCAAGCCTTTGAGGCGCTGATAGGGGATCGAGTAATCAAAGACCACTTCACTGCCCGCAGCCGCAAACCCTGCGATAGCCTTGAGCGTATTTAGCGTTGTTTGGGGTTCTAAGTAGTGGGTTGTGCCCAGCCATGAAAAAAATCCGATTTGATCACGTTGATAGTTGCTACGTGCCAGTGCATCCGCGATTGATTCTTTTTCAAAGTTAATTGCGACAAATTCGACATTCTTGGGAATCTCACCCAGACCTGCCAATTGCGATTTTTTTCCCGCTTGTGTATCCGGATGATCGACTTCAAAAACACGCAGTGCAGGGAGGTCTACGCCTTTACGCAGTACGAATGAGTCTAGTCCCGCACCAACCAGTACATATTGCGCTACCCCATGAGTAATCGCCAATTCCAACTGATCCTCAGCGTAGCGCGAACGGCCAATCACTTGCCCGATAAGTAAGCCCACTGCATTTAGACGACTGGGTAAGGAGATACGATGGAGGAGGGGATGGCGAAGAATTTTTTGCCAACCTGGGCTTGTGAGAGCGAGGGCATAAGGATCAGAAAATAACGGCTCTGTGGCATACAAGGTATGGCTTGCTCGCAATGCTGCTGCGCCATCGGCCGTTCTACTACGTTGTCCTGCTTTCATCGCTGATGCGCTCTTTTAAGTGATAATAAAGATATGCCAAATTCGATATATTTTGATGATTCAATGGGTCGAAGAGAAGGCGGGTGCTTTGTTTTACAGTAGAGATCATCGCTTGTACAGCGTATCTTGCAACAAAAGAAGCGGTGAACTGATACTTTTCGCAAATGGATATGGATGAGAATAGGGCTATTGTCATCGGCGTATTCGGCGATAAGATAGGTGGCTACGCCTATCCAGCTTTTCATATTACATCCATCTTATTCTTTCACTTCGGCACATACCTATGAAGACACGCATTACGACTTTACTCAACATCCGCTATCCGATTGTCCTGCCTGGTATGAGTTGGATTTCAACGCCAGAGTTGGTGGCTGCGGTGAGTAATGCTGGAGGCCTTGGTATCTTGGCTTTAGGTTCTTTGACGGTCGAAGAAACCCGTCTGGCTATCCAGCGCGTTCGAGCATTGACTGATCAGCCTTTTGGTGTGAATTGTGCACTATTGATGCCGGGTGCTGCTGAGAATGCAGAAGTTGCGCTTGAGCTTGAGGTTCCGGTTATCAATTTCTCACTAGGCAAAGGTGACTGGCTGATAGAGCGTTGCCATGCTTATGGCGGCAAAGTGATTGCGACCGTCACGACGGCAAAGCACGCATTGGCAGCCGAAGCACAAGGGGTGGATGCCTTACTGGTAACAGGTCATGAAGCTGCTGCACATGGCGGAGCGGTGAGTACACTGGTGCTGATTCCGGCTATAGCGGATCAAATCAAGATTCCTCTGATTGGCTGTGGTGGTTTTGCTGATCATCGCGGATTGCTTGCGGCATTGGCTCTAGGAGCAGATGCGATTGCCATGGGCTCACGGTTTGCAACGTGTCTTGAAAGTCCTCTGCATATTGCGACTAAGGAAGCAGTGCTGGCCAAGGATCAGCATGACACGATTTACTCGCCGCATTTTGATGGATTGCCTGCACGCTATATGCAGACACCGACTGCGGCGCACTTAACCAAAAAACCGATGCCCTTCATCATGACCGCATGGCAAGCTTGTCGTGCTGCTTTGCAACTGAATATTTCATTGGGCAAGATCTTTCTGGGGCTCATCATGCAGCCTAAACAAATTCGTTTATTGGCGTGCTTTGGCGCTGCGGTTCCGCGACTAAAAGCAGCGACACAGCAAGGTGATCTGGTACAAGGCATGCAATTTATTGGACAATCGCAAGGACTCATTCATGATATCCCAAGTGTCAGCGTGTTGATTGAGCGGACGATTTCTGATGCTCAGGCCAAGTGGGAGCTTATCAGATCCGATTTAAGCGTATAAGCCACAGCAGTTGGGGAGTTACCACCGAATTTCAGACAATCAAAAAAGTCTTCAAGTGCGCTGCGATTTGCGGATAGAGTGTTTGCGGTAACTTCGGCGCCAGTTTGCGTAGCATGCGTTTAAAAAGTACGCGAACCAGTGCGATGACACCGTCGAGTGTTTTATTGACAACAAAATTAAACTTCATCAGTTCTTTGGGCTCAATCACCAAGGGCACCATTACCTCTTCGATCACCAGAATCAGCATTTCTATCGCATCATTAAAATCAGTCGCAGTGCCGGCTTCAAGAGTAGTCACTACGCGTTTAATTTCTACAGCCGTAGTGGGTGAGAGGTTGAATGCCATGAATGGTTTAGTCCCGCCGATATCCAAGGTATGCATCAAACGATAAAAATGTTCGATCACTGGTGGGAGGCGATCTTTAGCAATAAACGTCGCAATCCAGCGTAAATAGTGCCGCGCTTTGTCTTTAATTTCATCGAGAATGCGATGGGCTTCTGTGAGATCCTTGGATTCGTGAGTGCGTTGAATCTCATTGATGAGGCCTACAAAACAGGTATCAACCAAATCACAATACGCCTCAATGAGTAGCTCAATGCCCAAGAGCTTATCCGCATCTGAGACGTGAGTCCGTGAGGATTGATACAACACTTCCAGTTCTACAGGAATTCGGGCTTGCAATGCACTGGCAAAAAACGGGGGTGAAATACTCATAAGGGCTGTGATCTATCGTTGATTGTGTTCGGACTTCCGTTACGAAGCCTTATCATAAACTGCTGTCATTTGTTCATCGCCACTGGGAAACAAGCGTGCACGCCATTTTTGGGTTAGCGCAGTCGTATCTCGATCATTGGGATGAAAGTCAGGATTAAAGTAGGCTTGATAGGCGGGTCGGATACTGCGCACGATATGGCCCAAACGTTTCATCGCGATGGCATTCTTGCGCACATTAAATCGCGCATTCTTGTCCTTGAGTGAAATGGCGACGGTCATCATGAGAATCCGCACGATGAAAATGCGGGTAATGATTTTCATCATGCGCAGACGAGTCTCCTCATCATGATAGACATGTTGATACACATCAAAAGCAACAGCTTTATGTTCAGTTTCTTCTAGTGCATGCCAGAACCACATCGGGCGGACAATTGGATCGAGATCATCAAACTCTTCAGGATGGGTCAGCATATGCTCCCCAAGGATTGCGGTTAAATGCTCAAAACCGCAGGTCATCGCGAGCAGATGTTTTTTAGGTATTTTTTCTTTGGCTTGTTTGATCTGTCTGAAAATTTCCTTTTCATACTTTTGTGTTTTTACACCCAAATTGTTTTGGACGTAAGTATTGAATGCTTCATGCACATTGCCATGAATGGCTTCTTGACCGATGAATGCAGAAACTTCTTTTTTTAGGACAGGATCGGTGATGCGATCGCGAACTGCTCGAACACTATGCACAAACATTCGCTCTCCTTCGGGGAAAGTGAGGGAGAGTACAGACAAATAATGGGTCAGGAAGGGGTTTTTGCTGAAGTAGTATTTCTTAAGCCCTTCAAAAGAAAACTTTTGATGTCTGACGGTAATATCATGCATGGCCGTATTCACGATGTCGTCCTCTATTTATGGTCTAAGTGCGATGCTTCATCATATCGAATATTTGACATAAAGCATTGTCAGTATTTACCAAAAGGAGAAGTCAGTTTTGCCACTCGCCCAGAGGCCGGATCGCGAAAATGATAAAGCCGAGTTTCATACTCGGCTTTATCATTTTGGACGGCCGTTACAGTGATTGACCGACAGGACTGGCTTATAAGACTAGCTTAGTGCGCTGCTTAGCCTGCTGGTTTAGCAGAGATGAGCTCTACTTCAAAAATTAATGTTGAGTCTGGACCAACTTTTGGACCTGCACCAGTTTCGCCGTAAGCAATTGCTGATGGGATAAAGAACTTATATTTTGCACCCGGTGTCATCAGTTTAAGTCCTTCAGAGAAGCCTGGGATCACGCTGCCGACCGGGAAAGTCGCTGGCTCCTTACGTGCATACGAACTATCGAATTCCGAGCCGTCTATCAACGTGCCTTTGTAGTTGATCGTGACTTCATCATTCGCTGTTGGGTGAGCGCCCGTCCCTTCCTTCTCGACGATGTATTGCAGACCGCTAGGCGTCACCTTCACGCCTGCTTTTTTTGCATTACTGGCCAGAAATGCGGCACCATCGGTTTTATTTTTTTCTGCTTTTTTCTGCTGTTCCGCATTTTTCTCTGTCGCAATCAGTTGCGAGACTTTGACAAAGATAGCCTGTTTTGCCGCATCATCAAGTTTTTGTGGTTTACCATTGAACGCATCATCAATCCCCGCTTTGAGGGCATTCGGATCAATATGCGCTTTGGTTGTCGCCATTT
>CAYJTU010000099.1:0-9385 GCA_964373105.1 uncultured Moraxellaceae bacterium
TCAAACCCTTTTTTAATTTAATTATTTGAATGGTTAGTTTGTAGACGAAAATGTAGAATTTAGACCAATAATTAGCCATTTTATCATTTTAGTGAGTAGCGCGACGTTACTGCTCTTCATATACCTCGAATCTACGTGCCAGCAAGCTACACGCCACGATCGTAAAAGCCTGTACGGTGCTATAACTAAACAGCGGAATCGAAATAATCAGATTGCCATATTTATTTAAATTAAAAAACGAGCTCATTGCTGGGCTATGGCTGATAAAAAAGATATACGGCACGAGCAGCAACAGAATGCTGGCCAAGATCACAGGCTTCTTGGCAAATTTATTCCTTTTTACCGCAAGATTGGCTTGCTGAATGCGTTCTTTACTGAGCTTTGCCACCACACACAGCATATAAATTGCGACCAGCGGAATATAGGCATCCACTAAAAATCGGCACGCCCCAATTCCCCCGCTATTGATCGATGATGGCAAATAGCCGCTGTAGCTGCTTAGTTCTGCTTTATAAACCAAGGCAATAATGGACAGCACAAAGCCGCCGATAAAGAAAAAATAGCGAAAAGGTTCGAAAAGTTTCACCGCATCATAGATGAAAATTTCATTGATTGTGTTTTTCCAAACTCTGGCTCTATCGAGCATGCTGATGGCCATTTCTCCTATCTCCGTCC
The DNA here is from genome assembly GCA_964373105.1 of uncultured Moraxellaceae bacterium. Classification (GTDB taxonomy): domain Bacteria; phylum Pseudomonadota; class Gammaproteobacteria; order Pseudomonadales; family Moraxellaceae; genus Aquirhabdus. The sequence continues at coordinate 676 of CAYJTU010000099.1, forward strand.
ACTCAAAAGAGCAACCATACACTGTTGAACGCTCATGGATTAACACCTTGTTCATCGACCGTCATGCGCTGCCGCAGAAAAGCAGTCAATTCCTCGACACGGCCATTGCTTGATAAGATACGCGGTAAACCTAATATAATCTCGACCTCGCCATCAATCGTACATAACACCATAAAAGGTGTGCCCGGCTGAGGCAAGACCACCATATCATCTGCGGCAAAACCTTGACAACTAATTGCCGTCACATCTAATCGACCTAGATTAGAGATCAAAACCGTCTCTAAAGGTTTACGCGTCAGATAGTTCTTTTCAGTACGACCCAGTAATTGATCAAACCAGCGCAGGGGCAACCAACGGGTTAGATTTAAAATCGGGGCGAAGGCCGCTTCGCGTTTGGCATCGAGTAAGGCCTGAAGACGCTCTTTAAATACTGCTATCCCGTCGCCCTTTTCTAAGCGGACTAACACCATACTGCTAAAGTTAGTGGTCGAGATCAAACCTGGTGCATGGCGACGCAGATCAACAGGAATTGCAACCATAGCAGGTAAGTCGCTACGCTGGTGGGCGTACTCCGCCATGCTGACCGCAAGATGCGCCAATAACTGCTTACGCGCTGGACCGAGCCGTATACGCCACCAATCATCACCTAGGGTATCTCCTTGAGGATCGCCAGTGAGCCAGCATGTGGGTTTGTGCATGGCAGGACTACGCGGCGCATCAATCGCTCGCATGAGATCCACGTCGCTAAACGATGCATTACTGCCCAGTAAGGCCTCGCCGCGCATGGCACGAAATAATTCATAGAGGATGTGGAATCCTCCCATACCATCGATGATCGCATGCAGTGTACGCAACACAACCAAAGCACGACCATTGCCTTGATTCGCGATAATGAATTCAACCGTTGGCCCCTCGCGCAGCGATAACGGTGTTTCTGTGATGAACTCTGCACCCTCACTTGAACTTAAATCCCAATCACAGTGATCAATGATGCGTAGTCGGGGTGCTAGACCATCACTGGTCCAGCGGGAAAACCCTAGACTGCCATTCCAGCGTAAGCGGAGTCCAGGATTCACGCGTGTGATCTGATCGATGGCGCGCTGCCAATCATCAGGTTGCAGAGCACCATCGGCCTCTCCCGCCAACACAAAAATCACATTGCGCGAGGACTCAAGGGTCTTGGGACTCGCCCCGACACTGGCATGATAATACTCAGGCGTAGAGACTGGACGGCTAATCTCCATCACAGGCTGTAATGCGGGCAAGCGTGATAACACATCAACCGGTTCGAAGCGCATCGACGATCTCCAGACGTGACGCCCGTACGGCAGGTAAGACGCCACCTAATACACCCATGAATATAGAAAATAGCATGACCTGCACGACAATAGCAGGGGTGAGAATCAGTTTGAAGACCACCTCAGAAAAGGTTTGAATATTGGTCGTGGAGATCTCCACCAACTGCATAAATGACGCACCGATCAATCCCAATACACCGGCGATAAAGCCAAGTAACATCGCTTCTTGTAGAAAAGCTGAGACGATATTTGCCCGCTGAAACCCTAACGCCCGCAACGTGCCGATTTCTCGAGTCCGGTTCGCGACGCTTGAATACATGGTAATCATCGCACCAATCACCGCCCCTACTGAAAAAATAATCGTGATGGTATTCCCCAGAATATCAATAAAATTGGTCATCTTTTCTGACTGATCGGCGTAGAACAACGACTCTCGGCGAATATCCACGTTCAAACGCGGTTGCTGCTTCACGGCTTCGGCAAACACGTCAAAGCTGCTGCGATCCCGTAAATTCACGACCACCGATGAAAAGCTCTGGCGGCGGAAGGCTTGCATCATTTGCTCGCCATCGCCCCAGACTTCGGAATCAAAACCACTGGCGCCGGCATCAAACACGCCAACGATCCGCCACTCGCGCAGTCCAAAAGTCATGGTATCCCCGAGCTGTAAACCCAGCTTGCCTCGGGTTAAGCCTTTGCCAATGATAATTTCAGAAGAACCGGGTCTAAATTGCCGCCCGCTCTGGATGTGGATTTGCGGGCGCATATGTAAGCCATTGGCACTGGTGCCGCGTACCACGATATTTGCCAATCCCCCGCCATCTTTGCGCGGCATATTGACCAGCACCAAGACTTCAGGCGACAAGATGGGATTACCACCTGCGTCGCTGGACAAACCCGGTAAAGACGCCAAAATATTCGCCTGCTCACGGCTGATCGTGCTTTGCACTTCAGTTTGCGAACCTTGACGAATAATCATGACATTGTCATACGAGCCTGTGCCTGACAGAGTTTGCCGTAGGCCTGCTGACGTCATCAGTACCGCTGCAAAGACAAAGACCACCAGCGCCATGCCACTTGCAGTCAGGATCGTCGTAAGCTTTCGTACGATTAAGTTGCGGACAACATACGAAAAGGATAGACCACGCTTCATAGTAGATCCCTTAAGTGACGGCGCGTAAACCATCAACAATTCTCACCCGAGAACTGTTGATGGCGGGTGCAAGTGCAGCCACGATACCAATGAGTAGAGATGCGCTAATCTGTAAAACGATCGTCATCGGCATCACCTCAAAGACCAAAAATAAATCCCGTGTCGCCGAGAAGAATGCTTTAGATAGAGGAAAAGTCAATGCAATGCCCAACCCTCCCCCCAGCAACGCCATCGTCACCGACTCGCCAATAATCAAACTGTAGACAAAGCCATGACTAAAACCCAATGCCTTAAGCGTCGCGTACTCACGGGTCCGCTCGCGCGCGGCCATGGCCATGGTGTTTGCCATCACGGCCATGATGATGAGGATCACGACATAGGCAACCGTCTGAATCGCCAGCAAAATGGTATCCACCATCGAAATAAAACCCAATTGAAAGGCTTTTTGCGTCTCGGTGCGGGTTTCAGATAGAGAGTTGCGAAATAAGCTGTCGATACTGGCTGATGTAACCGCTGCATTGGCAGGATTGCTACTATCAATCACAAAGATACCCACGCGATCAGCTAATGAAGGGACGAGTGCTTTGACATTTTCATTGACATAGGCCCAATGCATGAGGAACTGGCTGGTATCGACCTTGTCATCACGGCCATGGTAGATGCCGCGAATGGTGAAGCTCCATGTCCCGGGATAGACAGTCCCTTTCAGAGGAACTTGATCACCCACCTTCCAGCCATATTTGTTTGCCGTTTTGCTGCCAACCACCACACCGCGGCGATCCCTCTTAAAGTCTGCAAGCTCTTTTTCATCGATCACATATTCAGGATAGACCTTAAAATAGCTATCAGGATCAATGGCAAATTGGGGAAAGAAATGCTTTTCATCAATATAAATGCCGCCAAACCAATTGGCCCACGTCACGGCATTGATGCCTTGGATACGGCGGATCCTCTCGCCATAACTGAGTGGCAGTGGGAAGGTCAACGAAGCAGCATTGCGAGTAATCAAACGCCCCGAAGATCCGAGCTCGGCTCCCGCATACCACGAATCCACCACCGTACGCAGCAAACCAAAGGAGATGATCGCAACCGAAATTCCTGCGATGGTCAGTACCGAGCGTAAGCGGCTACGCCACATATTTCTACTCGCTAGACGAAAAATATAGGCGGCTTTCATATCAGTGATCTTCTGCCTGAGAGATCAATACCCCTTTTTCGAGATGGATGAGTCGCTTGGCCCGCGCCGCAGACTTCGGATCATGGGTCACCATGACAATGGTTTTGCCCAATTCTGAATTTAAGCGATCCAATAAATTAAGCACATCGTCGGCGGACTGTCGATCAAGATCGCCTGTCGGTTCATCAGCGACAATCAGTGTCGGATCGGTGATCAATGCGCGTGCGATCGCCACCCGTTGTTGCTGCCCACCAGATAGCTCATTGGGATAGTGATCCATACGATCACTTAAACCGACCATCGACAGTGCTGTCTCGACATGCTCACGACGCTGGGATTTATTCAATCCTGTCAACAACAGCGGCAGCTCTACGTTTTCAAAAGCATTCAAAACCGGCATAAGGTTATAAAACTGAAAAATAAAGCCGACATTGCTGGCACGCCAGCGCGCAAGCTCGCTTTCGGGTAAAGCCGCGATGTCGACATTGCCAATCAGTAAGGAACCGCTGGTCGGTTTATCAATCCCTGCAATCAGATTCAATAACGTACTTTTCCCTGAGCCTGAAGGTCCCATGAGCGAGACATAGTCTCCCTCAGCGATCTCAAGATTAATGCTGAGCAGCACAGGGACCTGTTGACTTGCCCGTTGATAGGTCTTGACCAGATTGCTAATACTAATCAGCGCGGGCATTAATGCGCCTCCGGCAGTTTTAATGCAGTGCCTTCGACAATTTTCTTACTCGGATCGAGGATAAGGACATCGCCAACTTTCAGATTCCCTTTAATCGCACGTACGCCGCTCAGTTGCGCACCTACAGTGACAGGGATTTCCTTTGCAGTACTCTTGGCGGCAGTTGGGGTAGACAAGGCATAGACCACATCACGATCTTGGCGTTTGACGATCGCCTGCGGACTGACGGCCAGCACAGGCTTGTTTTGATCACTAGGCACTTGCTGTGACAAGAAGCTCACGCGAGCACTCATGTCAGGGAGTATTTTGGCATCGGTATCAATGATCCGCACCTTGGTGGTCACGGTGGCACTGGCGCGGTTGACTGCAGGCACGACCGCGCTTACTTCACCGCGAAAGCGACGATTAGGGAAGGCATCCAGCGCAATCTCACATGGCTGCCCCACATGGATACTGGCCAGTGACGACTCTGACACGTCGGCATTGACTTCTAAAGTACTCATATCCGCCATCACCGCGACGGCGCCTTTGGCATCAGCAGCGGAAGACAACGGCGTGACGATATCCCCGACATTTGCCGACCGTGCAATGACAACGCCATCAAAAGGTGCGCGAATTTCGGTGTAGTCTAGGCCACTGCGTGCATTATCCTGGTTTGCGCGGGCGGCGGCTAACGTCGCCTGTGCACCTGCAACGGTTTGCTTCGCGCGGCTGACACGAGATGTGGCCTCACGCATGGTGATTTGCGCGACTAAACCTTTGTTATACAGGAAAGAGACACGATGCAGATTGTCATTGGCATCGCTCAACACGGTTTGGGCAGACAATAGCCCCGCAACCGCACCATCGCTATTGGCAGCGGCGGCTTTATAGGCAGCAGCCACATCGTGATTCTCAAGCCGGGCGATCACCGTACCTTCTTTGACGTGCTGGCCTTCACTGACGCCAAGCCACTCTACCCGACCCGTCCCCTTGGATGCCACGGCCGCTTTACGCCGTGCGACCACATAACCTGTCGAATCGAGCAAGACATACTGCTGCGATGGCCAAGCACTGACCACCTGCGTGGTCTGCACCAGTACCGCTGAAGGAAAGAAATGGAAGTACGCCAATCCGGCAACGATGAGGACCACCAGCACATGCCATGCTTTGATACGGCGCTTTTTAGTCACCGTCGGGGATGAGGTCTGCTGACGGTCCACTCTCAACTTATTGAGATCAATGTCGTTCAAGATGTAATTCCTGTATTCGAAAAATGCTGTTGAAAGGCGGTAATGAGTGCATCCAGCTGGCCATGATCGTTATACGTCGCTGGCGCTGCAAAAGTGACCACCGTAGAATGGGGATAATTGACAAAAACAACATTTAGCTTACCGACTGCGCCCGGAATACCATAAAGCGCTGCCGCTTCGAACCCCGGAAAAGAGTAATTCTGTGCAGCTAAACTTCCCATAGAGACAATCCCACCGCTGGGTAGCGCAGGCGTCACGGTATGCAAAATCGCATCAACCTTGGGTAAAAGTTGGCGCAGCATCAACCAGACAGGCATCCAGAGTAGCTTACGGATACCGGGGAACTGACGACAATCGGCTTTCGCGCGAATTTTGCCGATCAGTTGCTGCATGAGCTGCCGAGAGGTTGCTCCGACGGGTACGGTAAGCCGCACATAACCGGTCAAATTGCCGATGCTCATTTCATCGGTACGAAGGCCACGGTAATCAATCGGGATGGTAAACCCGACATCGCCTTCTTCGCGCTGGCGCGCCCAATCTGCCAGAAAAATAGCGGTGCGTGTCAGCATCTGTGAGACATTATGGTCAATCACAGTTCGGCGCCAAATATAAGCAAGCGGCTTATGCTGATGATCAGCATCTGGCGCAAGAACAGGGATACAGTTCGACGGCGGTGTGGGCGGCTCAGGCTCAATTTGATCTTGATATTGCGCTTGAATATCAAGGTCGGTTAAAGATGAATCAGACCCCTGTAGAGGCTCCCCTCGCAGTGCATGACACACGTCTGTCACCCAATGCAGACAGCCACGACCATCAAATGCAGCATGCAAGCCTCGAAAGACAATGCGAGTCAGACCATCACGGCAAGGAACTACCAGCACTTCGGCAACCGTGCCACCGCGCATCACATCGAAGCGGTCGTTTAGAAAGTCTGCACCTTGCTGACTACTACCATCCCAATCCGAAACGGGCAGCACGCGTACTTGCGGTGAGACACCACTATCAACCCAGCGGGTATACGCCAGAAAACCACGCAAGCGGACACGGATCGCTGGATTGGCAGCTGCCGCTTGATCCACTGCACGCTGCAACTGCACTGCGTCGACCTGACCGCGCCCCTCAAGGATCGCATCGACATGGTAGCGATAGACACGATCCAGTACTAAGGAGTAGCGCTCAAGTGCGGAAAGCTTGCGAACGTAACGCGACGAACTCATATCGCCCCCTCAGTCGCAGCACCTGCATGGCAACGATAGATAATGGTCCGACTGGGCACATTCGCCTGTGGCAGATTCCAAGTCTGAGCAATCTCTTCGGTGCTAAACGACTCGACATGAGCAAAACCGCAAGCCCGCAAATCATTCGCCACATCGTCGCGCTGACGCTGGTCGTAAGCAAAATCGCCTTTCCCTAAGAGTTTCACCCGAAGAAAATGCAGCATTTGTCCGATCCAACTGCGCACTGGCTCTTCACTGAGTGGAATATAGTCAAAGAGATAAACACCATTTGTGGCCTGAACTAGACCAGCAATCGAACGCCATATCGGCAACTGCTGCTCGCGCGTGAAGTACATCATCAAGCCTTCGGTAATCACGCCGGTACGTCGATCAGAAAAATTGGCCTCAAAATCGAGCGTCAGGATATTATCTGCACGCAGTTTGAAGTTAGCGCGCGCTAAAACCTTGCGACCTTCCGCGCTTTTCTGCAATTGGCGCTCTTTGAACGCCACCATATCGGGTAAATCAATTTCAATATATTCATGTGTAGGGTCACGACTGACACTGGCGCCGCGTGGAGAAAAACCACAGGCAACTTCCACCGTTCGCGTACAGTTCGATTGTGCCCGCAGATAGTCAATTGCAGTATGGCGATGCAAAAGCTGATGACGCAGTGAAAAGGTTCTGGGATTCAAAAAGGTATAAAACACCATATAACGATTCACAAAGCGAAAGACACGCGCCGAATCCTCGGGTGTCACGACATCTGCGCTCGGCAAGCCCGCCCACTGCCATGTGCCTGCGGTATACAGCGCCGATACGGCGACATTATCCTTATTCGTATCCATCATTCAGATTCCATGATGTGTTGAGTTTCTTGGTGTAAGTTTTGATGTAAATATTGTGAAAGTATGCGTCGCAATGCTTCTGGTGCTTCGACAGGCACATAGTGACCACAGTCCAGCAACTGCAATTCGGCATCAGGCAACATCTCTTGTAAATGGTATCCCGCTGCAAGACACGGGGATGCACGACCATAAATCAGTAATACAGGCTGGCTATAGCGACGGAGATCCTCATCTCGTTCGCCATCCATCGCCAAGACATCCGCGACGAGGCTGGTGCCAAACAACAATGATTCTAAACGTTTGTGGATCCGCTCGCGCCGTCGCCCACGCACCTCGTTCGCCAGATAAGGCTGTTCATTGATCCACTGTGCAAGCGCAGAACTCGACTCTGCGGCCACTAAACTGGGCGCGACCCACAGTTTTGCCGGCATCGGTGCATCCACCAAAACCAAACGACGCACCCGTGCTGGATAACGCAGTGCAAAACGTAGCGCAATCAACGCCCCCATACTGTGACCTACCAAATCGACAGGCTGATTTTGCGGGACGCAATGATCCAAAACCGCAAGCAGGTCCTGCACATGACTTTCCAGATCAAAGCCATGTATGGGCAGACTACTATTACCATGTCCACGGAGGTCATATAGGACAACGCGGCAGGAAGATGCCAGCGGGATGGCGATTGACGTATACCACGTCGCCATATTGCCTGACACCAAGCCGTGCAGCAAAACAACAGGCGCGCCGTCCTCGGGTCCAAAGGTCAGTGTCGATAGTTCCACATCCTCACGCACAACCGTCTGCATCAGCTAACCACCTGCCTGTAATTGACTGAGGGGTAGCAGACTCTCAACAATTGCTGCTGCGCCTTCAACACCGGGGGCGGCTCTTAGCGCGGCGCCCAAACGTGCCGATTCCACGCCGTACTGTGGATTGGCCAAGAGTTCAAGAATGGTTTTTCGCGCCATATTCGCAGTGACTTTGCCATGGCGCATAAACGCGCCTGCGCCCGCGTCAATGACTTGCCGCGCAATCACGGGTTGATCGTCACGGATCGGCGTCACGATAAGCGGCCGATCATGGGACAGAGCCTC
>CAYJTU010000099.1:9395-12910 GCA_964373105.1 uncultured Moraxellaceae bacterium
TATGACCCGCATGAGAGATTACGGCATCGACTTTTTGCAGCAACTCCCACTGCGGGACAAAATCACAAATCAGTACGTTTGGTGGTGCGATGTCTTTGAGGACCGCAGGCGCCACCATAACCGCTTGGATATCATCCAATCCCCTCAACGCATCCATAATGACTTCAAAGAAACGCGTATCCCGATCACGGCTGACCGTGCCAAGGCTCACATACAATTTCTGAGTCCCAGCTTTCAGCCAATCCCATGGAAAGTCGACATGACGGCGTCCACCCCCCAGCGTAGGACCGACAAAGGCATAGGGTGCATCCACACGCGCGTGTTCATGGCCCAGCAGCGCTTCAATTGAAAAGACGATAACCCGATAAGGTGAAAAATCAGGCCGCTCAGTGATCAGTTCCGGCGGCAGATAGCGCTGCTGCAAAGCCAAATACTGCTCTGCGACCCATGCATCAAGCATGGGTGATAACTTAAGAATAGATGCGGTGGTCGTGACCGAGGATACCCAAGGGAGCTTGAATTTACGCGCAACCAACGCCCCCGCAGGCATCTGATGATCCACGACCATCACATCAGGCTTAAAGCGCTGAACCGCATCTTCAATCAGTGGCAAGCTTTGCTCAGCCAGCGGAATTGAATAATCTTCAAAGAATAACCGCACGCTCTCAATACCGCGCACCCCGGGCACATCAATGCCATTGACTGCATCGCCAGCATCCAGCGAAAAGACCTGTGCGCCGTCGGGTAGACGAGAACCTATTTGACTGACATGTACCGCCCATGCAATGTCATGCCCACGACTCTTCAGCACAGCAGCCAGCGCCAACGCCGGATTAAGATGACCCACCAGCGGTGGTACGGTAAATAGAATGCGTGCCATAGGTTTACCCCTTTGCCAGTGCAATGCTCACATAGTCCGTAAGCTGACCTACGCTGAGCCCAATCAGCTCATGGATACTCTTCCCCGCCAACCAATCGGCGATATTCAGATGGGTGCCGTAGTGCTGTTGGATCGCATTGGCGATTTTGACAAACTCAATACTTTCAATTTCAAGATCATCATTAAATCGCGTCGAGGCATCGATTTCATAATCTAAAATCCAATCCTCATTGATCGAAGTGCGGATTTTGTCGATCACGACCGCTAGAATTGTAGTGTTATCGCTCATAGTCACCTCTGATGCAGCTCTATTATTAAAAATTTTATGACATTAATTCAGAATGGGTTGATTCAGACGCTACAGGGGCGAAGGATAAATGACCCTCTAAACTCCAACCGATCACATGCTCATGGATTTGATGGGTCACGACCCAGCGGTCGTTCACCAGGAGGCAGTCCCCATCTCGCGCCCTGATAGTAAAGTGCCGCAGATGTCCACCTAGACCCGTTCCAGCAGCCTTAGCAACCACCTCTTTGGCTACCCAGCCACGTGTGTAGGCGAGTTCAGGTGACTCCATCGCCTGCATCAAGACCTCTTGTTCCTGAGCGTTAAAGACAAGCGCAATAAAATCGGCATCCCGAGGTTCTATTCGTTCAATATCTATGCCAACCGGCTCAAGACCGACGATCGCGGCTGCAAAATGGTCTTTATGCGAAATCGAGATGTGAAGACCATCATGCAGAGTCTGTGTGACATTTGCATGGATATGCGGTGCCCCCTGTTCATCATTGCTAATAATGAGTTCTTGGGGATAAACCGAATCGACCCTACGCTCACGTAACCAAGCGAGTGCCGCATCCTTAGCAGCAACGCGTCCACTTAACCATTGGCGACGTCGACGCGGTGCCAGCCCCTCATAAATGTCGCGCTCTATCGCGGTCAAATACCGCCGACTCATATAATCACGTAGTATCGCGGTGTCATAACGATCTTCGAACAGCGTGACATTGGGCGGGATGCGCTTAGAGACCTCAAATTTTGACAATAACCGTGAAGCTTCCCAGAACGCTTTATCCATCTGATAACGACGCGTGCGCCAGCCATCAATACTGATGCATACCTGTCCTTGTTGGTTACAGAGCACATGATCAGTCACACAATTCAGGGTATCCACCTCTCGGATACGCACCTCAGCAAATGTCAGATCACCCGGTAGTGGATCTGCGGCATGGAAACGAATGCAGTCCACACCAATCGGCATCGCGAGGCAATTATCAGGCTGCTCCATGACCCAATAGCCAGCAAGCTGTCCCATGTTATCCAGCAGTGACCCACTGCCACTGGGCACACGTAACTCTCCATCAATGCCATTTAAACCGATCGCCTTAAAGGTCTCGACCCCTTGATACGCCGGGCCATGAAACATCCAGCATTCGTCATAGAGAGCGTGGGCGTTGACCGCTGTGGCGCGCGGTTGCTCAAGGGGTGCAAGGGCTTGCGTCTTGGCGATGGGCCACTCGGCAGCGACGACCACGTGTGCTTTAAAGTAACCGACAATTTCAACGGCAATGACATCTGTACCGACCGACTGTAGCGTGATTTCGACCGTGACCGGCTCTGTCACCACCAACCAGTTATAGGCTTGGATACTCCTCACCTCAATCACTTTCCAATCGGGACGGATGCTCGCTAAGACCTGCTCAACCGCCTCCCGTACCAGCATGACCTCCATGGTCAGCGGCACAACAGGATGACGATCGGCAATGATCGGCCAATTGGGGCGCTGGGGATACAGCGCATGATCGTTGACCCAAGGAATGGTCTTTTCCAAATCTAAGAGACGCGTGATCCGGGTATTCAGATTTAAAGCGAGTGGCGCTTGATCAGCAGAGAACGCATTATCGCGTGATAACGGCTCCTGCATTATTGCACCAGTCCGGTGCTGTTGCCAAAGGGTCAATACATCACGCCCAGCCTGCTCGATATCTGCCAAAGTCTCACGCACCAAGCGACTGATCGGGTCATTGGCCAATACCATCGAATCAGATAAAGCGGTCTGCTGAACCGCGTGCACCGCATCGGAACGGGACAGCTTTGGCAAAGGCTCTTGCACACGCAGCAAAGGTACACCGAGCTTTAAGCGACGGGAAGTTGTACTCAGGGGCAACTCTGCTGTAGCCAGCGCGTGCAGCGTTTGTGTCGATTGCAGCAAACTCAAATCCAAGTCAGCCCCCTCAACCCATAGCGCTGCGCTCAGCATCTGTAATTGCGCAAGACCACTGCGTGCATCATGATTGGCATGCAGTGCCAAATGAGGACGCCCCGTCAAGGTGTCATCGATAAAACCCGGCAGCGAACCAGTACCCACTTGCACAAAGACACGAAAGCCATCTGTGTAAAGCGCTTCGGTTAACGCGCGAAAACATACAGGCTCAAGGAGATGATCTAAAGCCAACTGGCGCTTAGCAGCCATATCCGTAGGAAAGGGCTTCGCACTCGTCGCCGACCAGACGGGCAGTGCAGGTTCAAGGAGCTCGGCAGATCCAAAAAAATCACGATACCAATCCATATGACCAGCAAAAAGTGGTGAATGAAATCCAGAAACAATCGGTAAAATCTGCACGAAGATGCCTT
>CAYJTU010000100.1:0-12892 GCA_964373105.1 uncultured Moraxellaceae bacterium
TCTTATCAACGAACTCGCCCAGCTTGGCGTGGATACTCAAGAGCTGCTAAGGGTTTGTGGTATTGATGAGAGAAATTTAATCAGCCAAACACCGCGAATGACGTATAAGCAATTACAAAGCTTTATTCATCATGCGACTAGATCTTTGGATCCTCAGGCTTCTTTTCATGCTGGATTAGCGGTTCAGATTTCAGATTTTGGTATGTGGGGATTTGGGTTGCTCAGTAGTGCGACGTATCGTGAAGCCATTAAATTTTCCGAAAAATATCAGATATTGTTAGGGCCTTTGGCTGAGGTCGAGTTTAGAGAATCTGGTGGAACTGCAACATGGATTTACAAAGCGATTCTTGATTTCAGTAAGCAGGATCCTGAGTATTGCGTATCTATCGAGTTCCATCTGAGCAAATTATTATCATTGTTACGCTTTGCTTTTGGCGCGCAGTTTACGCCCAAAGAAGTGACACTTTGCTATGAAGCCCCTGCACATGCATCAATCTACCAGGACGTATTTGGTTGTTCTATCTTATTTAATCAGCCCTTCAATACCTTAAGTATTGAAGCAGAATATCTGGACCGTGTGCTCATCACGGCGAATCCCATCACCCAATTGATTGTCATTGATTATTGTAATAATGAGCTGGTTAAGATTTATGCGGATATTGGCATGGAAGCGCATATCCGTAAGCTCTTGGTCAGCCATGAGGCACGATTTCCTGATATCGATGAGATTGCAGCAAGTTTAGCCATGCATCCGCGTACGTTACGCAGAAAGCTCGGGCTTGCGGGTACTTCCTATCGAAAGATTCTGACAGAAGTCAGGACGTATTTGGCGATTCAGTACTTAATTGAAACGGATCTGACCCATAGTGAAATCGCAACCAAACTTAATTTTAGTGATAGTGCCAGTTTTCGAAAAGCCTTTAAGCGCTGGACCCATCAACAGCCGAGTGCTTATCGTCGACATAGTATTGAGGAGTAGCCTCTATGATTGATCAAATTGATTCGAATGAAGGGTTAGAGCAATGGGATGATTACTATCGAATCGCCCTTGATCACTTCAGAAAACATGGACAGCTCAACCCGATCTCGAATACGGTATTGGGTCCATGGCTTATAGCTCAGTTCGCACGTACGGATTTCAATATAGACGAAATCAACAAGTTGCGTGTAATTCGTTTTTTTGATGCACAAGAAGCTTTTCAGTTTGAAGAGATTATTAAGCGAAAAATGATTGAGGAGAATTGGACGGATTTGAACGATCAGTTTTTGCTCGAGCATCCAGACTTTAGCATTCTTAAATTGGCACAAGTGTTGAATAAACCAACTTCAGTAGTTCGGGCACGACGTCGGTACTTGGGGATTCTGCGCACGATTCGGCGAAGTTAGATTATTATTTAGATTGCGTTTATTAAATTTTCATCTCATCGTTCGATAGCCCACTCTCATATAGTCCGCAACAGGATCATCTTTGCCGATAGTGCTTTTCAAAAATGTCCGCTTAAGCGCTTAAGTAAGCAGTGGGTCCGCTCTATTCGGTGGTGCTTGGATTCCAGAATGCTTGTTTCACATAGGGTTTTTCAATCAACCGGGTTGTGATGCGATCGAGAACTTCTGATTTAGCTGATGTGGATAGGAGTGTGGCGGTGATCTCCACTTCCAATTCGCTAAAGGATTCTACATCCAGATGAGCGAGAGGATATTCGGCGTGGTCAAGAAGGTGCTCCAGTGTTGCCATGGCATGTTTCTGCTCCTCCTTTTCAACAATCACATGAAGCTGATAGGTGACTTCACTGGTTTCATCATTGATCGGTGTGCGATTGATGGTATTAACCACGGGTCGCAGCAGCGTATTTGCCGCGAGAACAAAGATTGCTGCAAGGAAAGCATTGACGATCAAGTCAGCCCCTGCACAAGCTCCAACCGCCGCTGAGCCCCAAAGTGTTGCTGCCGTATTCAAGCCACGGACATTTAAGCCCTCTTTCATGATCGTGCCTGCGCCGAGGAACCCGACGCCAGAGACCACATAGGCGGTGACTTGAGTGGCGCCGACATTACCATTCAAGTGTGATGCAAGGTCAACAAATGATGCTGCAGCGACGGCAACCAACGCATTGGTACGTAAGCCGGCGGTGCGTTGACGATATTGTCGCTCAAAACCGATGATTGATCCGAGTATAAATGCAGTGGTTAAACTGACTAAGGAGTCTAACGAATCTGCCAAATGTATATTTTGCCATGCTTGCAGCATCTAGGATCTCCAACGTTGCATAGGTGCGGTAGACCGAGAGCAGGGAGCCCTTGGTCATGTCGCTGATATTCAATTTAAGCCTGTTTAAGCAGAGGTCCCAAGAATTGGCCTGTGAAAGAGCGCTTCACTTTTGCCACTTGCTCCGGTGTGCCCTCTGCGACGATCTCACCGCCACCAGAGCCCCCTTCAGGACCTAAGTCGACAATCCAGTCGGCGGTTTTCACCACATCAAGATTGTGCTCAATCACCACGATGGTATTTCCCTTGTCACGCAGATGATGCAAGATCTCTAACAATTTGGCGATATCGTGGAAGTGTAGACCGGTAGTCGGTTCATCCAAGATATATAGGGTCTGACCAGTATCGCGTTTAGCCAGTTCTCGGGCTAATTTCACGCGCTGCGCCTCACCGCCGGACAGGGTGGTAGCGGCTTGACCAAGGCGGATATAACCCAAGCCCACCTGTATCAGGGTTTCCAATTTACGCGAAATCGTGGGTATCGCATCAAAGAAAACGGCGGCATCTTCGACAGTCATATCCAGAATATCGCTGATGTTGCGACCCTTATAAGCGACCTCTAAGGTCTCACGATTATAGCGTTTGCCAAAGCAGACATCACAAGGCACATACATATCGGGCAAGAAGTGCATCGCAACTTTCAGCACACCATCGCCTTCACAGGCTTCACAGCGTCCACCTTTCACATTAAACGAGAAGCGTCCTGGCATATAACCACGTGCTTTGGATTCTGGTGTTTGCGCCAGTAGTTCGCGGATCGGAGTAAATAAACCAGTGTAGGTTGCAGGGTTACTGCGTGGTGTGCGGCCAATCGGGCTTTGATCGATATCGACTACTTTATCCAGATACTGTAAACCATCCATCGACACATGCTTTTCAGCGGTCAGTGTTGTCGCTCCATTAAGCTGGGTCGCCGCTAAAGGCAGTAGCGTGCGATTGATCAGGGTAGATTTACCTGAACCTGAAACCCCAGTGACACAGGTCATGAGACCGATCGGAAGCTTCAGCGTCACGTCTTGCAAGTTATGACCTGTAGCGCCTGTCAGAGTAAGCATTTTCTCTGGGTCGGGTTTGTTGCGAACTTTAGGCACGGCAATTTTTTTCTTGCCGGAAAGGTATTGACCCGTCAGCGAGTTTTCATTAGCGATGATATCGGCCATGGTGCCTTCGGCGATAATTTCTCCGCCATGAATCCCCGCACCTGGTCCGATGTCAATCACATGATCCGCAGCACGAATGGCATCTTCATCATGTTCAACCACCAGTACGGTATTACCCAGATCTCGCAAGCGGACCAGTGTACCCAGCAGTCGATCGTTATCGCGTTGATGCAAGCCAATCGAGGGTTCATCGAGCACATACATGACGCCCATCAGTCCTGCGCCAATTTGCGAGGCGAGGCGAATGCGCTGTGCTTCCCCACCGGAGAGTGTATCGGCAGAGCGCGCCAAACTTAAGTAGTTGAGGCCGACACTGACCAAGAATTGCAAGCGTTCACGGATTTCTTTAAAGATCTTATCGGCAATCTCGCCTTTCGCACCAGACAGCTCCAAGCCTTGATAGTACTGTTCAGCCGCACCAATCGACTTCTGGACAATCTCTGGAAGTGTGACATCAGCGACTTTGACATGGCGTGCGATTTCATTGAGGCGTGAACCATGACAGACATCGCATGGTGCATTCGATAAGTACTGGGCCAGTTCATCACGCACCAAGTTACTTTCAGTCTCTTTGTAGCGACGCTCCAAGTAGGGCAACACACCTTCAAAGACCATAGTGCGCTTTTGACTGCGACCGCGTTCATCGGTGTAATGAAAGTCAATCTTGTCGCGGCCTGAACCATTCAAAATAATAGCTTTCTGCTTGTCATCAAGATTTTGCCATGCGGCATCCATATCGATTTGATAGTGTTCAGCGACCGTGTTTAGCATTCTAAAGTAATAAGGTCGCTGCTTATCCCAGCCGCGTATCGCGCCTTGGTTCATGGACAGTTCGGCATTGTTGATCAGTTTTTCAGCTGCAAAATGACTGCGATGACCTAAACCATCACACACGGGACACGCCCCTGCGGGATTGTTGAAGGAGAATAAACGTGGCTCTAGATCGCCCACTGCACGATCACACACCGGACAACTATGACGTGCAGAGAAGGTCTGATCAGGCAGCTTTTCATCCATCCAACTGAGCAGGGCTAAACCATCACCGAGACGGAGTGTCGTTTCAAAGGATTCAGCCAAGCGATTGCCCAAGTCGTCTCGTACTTTAAAGCGATCAATAACCACTTCAATTGTGTGTTTTTTCTTCTTATCGAGATCGGTCACATCATCTAAATCAATCAGCACACCGTCGACACGGGCACGAACGAAGCCTTGGGCGCGCAGTTGTTCAAAGAGTAGGGCATGTTCACCTTTGCGATCACGGACCACCGGTGCCATCAGCATCAAAGCTGTGCCTTCAGGCATGGCTTTGACGGCATCGACCATTTGGCTGACAGTCTGTGCAACCATCGGCATATCATGCTCGGGGCAATAGGGGGTTCCAACGCGCGCATACAGCAAGCGCAGGTAGTCGTAAATTTCAGTGATCGTTCCCACGGTGGAGCGTGGGTTATGACTTGTGGATTTTTGTTCAATCGCAATTGCGGGTGATAGCCCTTCGATACTATCGACTTCGGGCTTATCCATTTGCGATAGGAATTGGCGCGCATAGGCAGAAAGACTTTCAACGTAACGCCGTTGGCCTTCGGCGTAGAGGGTATCAAAAGCCAGTGATGATTTTCCTGAACCTGATAGCCCCGTAATGACGACAAATTTATCGCGGGGGATATCAAGCGAGATGTTCTTCAGATTATGCGTACGCGCGCCGCGAATGCGGATATAACTTTGACTCATTATCTATTACTCAAGAAAGCGGAGCATCGTGAATTGAACAGGAAAGCCGACGGGCTCTGACCATACATTCAAATCAGCTATGCAAAAAACATCAATGATTTTTAATATCCCAATTGTGACTCAAAACGAGGACGAAGTGCATAACATTACGTGTATAGATGTGATCATTCGCATCTGAATTTTTCAAGCGTACCTCATCTTCGAGCGTAAATATATTGATATAACAAGACATCTTGCAAGCACCAATCGGTATAACGAGATTTTAGTCGCCAAGGTGATCAGCCTTACACCATCCGTATTTTTAATCAAAGATCAAAATCGATCCGTCATCGCACTTGACGCGATGACGGATCCGCCATTGACGCTTATTCCTCATGCAATCCCAGCTTCCCAAAGGTGATTTAAAGTGGCATTTTTGAAGCAAGTGGTTTACAGTTTAGTGATTCGAAAAAGTTAAGACTCAACCTCAGGGAAAAATTATGCGCGGCGTAAATAAAGTGATATTAGTCGGTACACTCGGTCGGGATCCGGAAACCAAAACATTTCCAAGCGGCGGTTCAGTGACGCAATTTTCTATTGCGACCAGTGAAAGCTGGAAAGACAAAAATACGGGCGAACCACGTGAAGAAACAGAATGGCACCGTATTGTTTTAAATAACCGTTTGGGCGAAGTGGCTCAGCAATACCTCAAGAAAGGCAGTAAGGTTTATATTGAAGGTAGTCTTCGCACCCGTAAGTGGACCGATAAAGAAGGCGTAGAACGCTATTCGACGGAAGTCCGCGGCGACTCGATGCAAATGCTAGACAGTAAAGGCCAAAGTAATTCAAGCGGCCAGAGTGATTATGAGCCCTATGCAGCACCTTCCCAAAATAATCAGGCGAAACCCGCTTCCAATAGCGCTCCTGCACAAGGCAGCTATGCAGCTGGTGATTTAGATGACGATTTACCCTTCTAAGGCGTTGTTCGCTATACAGATGATATGTTGATTAAAAGCCCTTATTCATTAAGGGCTTTTTTTATGTGCTGATGAGGGGGTGCTTCAATCAGTGGTTGCTCAACGGGTGACTCCCATTAAAGTGTAAATACCCTATTGAATATTAAGCGAAATGGCAGAGCCATCTACAAGCGAGTCGACTCTCGATATTATCGATATCTCCACGACGATTTTTTGAGAAATATCATCCCTTGATTTAGTATCAACCGCCAATATTTTTATTTAATCGCAGATCACAAATTCAGAAAATGTTAATGATCAGTCACATCCTGATATGCCAAGTTTCTGTTCAGTGCTCCTATTTGACGTATTGATTATGTGTATTATAACGGCGCTACATATTTGCAATAAATTAGACAGACCTGTCTGTTTAATTTATTTAAATTAGACAGATCTGTCTAATTTTTACTGACACCATATAATCAGTTGACGATCGAGTTTTTATTAATGGAGTCCAAACCCAGGATTTAGGTTTATGGATATTGAGTGTGCGAGTAGGTCAAGTTAGGCGGTATCATTGCATGTGCAAAGACTGATAAAACGATAGCTTTGAAATGTATACACTTAGCAGTAATTGGTTGGTTTTTCTTAATGTAAACATATCTTTGGTATCAAGCAGACGCCAATGGACTTTTATTATTCAAAGCGAGTGTTGATAAATCGATTTTAAAGTATAACTAAAGTTGATGCGGCTGAATTATGGAGACGTTCTCCATAATTCAAGCAATCAATGAGTAGTTTTGTCGGATGAGCGTAGAAATAATGGTATCAATATAGATTTGTTTTTAGGCTTTTGATATTATATCTTGGATAAGTATTTTTTGATCACATTATATATCGTTATAATTAAACAGTGCGATCAAAAATGAAATGATTCCGTTAGGTGTTTTTAGGTGAAGGGGAGAGGTTATGAGTACTGATTTAAGTCAATTATCGGTTGCGGAACTTGAGCGTGTCATTAATCAGGCCAAAAGCTTGGTTGAGGTGAAGCAAGTTGATGCCATTAAAAATGGTTATGCACAGATTGAAGCTATTGCAGCAAGTTTGAATATGACCTTGGATGAATTGGTCGAAGCGGGTCGTACCCGTGGATCACGTCGTACGCCAACGGTGCGTAAGCCCGTGGAAGCACGCTATCGTAATCCGCAAAATCCAAGTGAAGCTTGGACTGGTCGTGGCAAGCCACCACGTTGGCTTGCCGCAAAAATCAATGCGGGTGCCAAGAAAGAAGATTTCCTAATCTGAAGTTCTTGACTCTATTGCGGTGATTGATAAAAAAATACCTGAGCAATCGGGTATTTTTTTTGCCTTTTAATTTATAAAAATGAGGCGCTGCTGGTCGATATTTTCCAAACTTGCGCGGATTTGGTGATTAATTAGGCACTTTGCTGTTGTAGTTTAGTGTTGAACATCTCATGAAGCACAATTCTTGCTGTGTAAGGGATTTTGTTTGTCATAATTATTGCGCATAATCAGGGATTATTATGACGTCAAATTGGATGAGTGGTTTGTGACTCGAGTTGCGCAGATAGGGAAGAAAAAAAGGCCGAGTTGGCGTTGGTGGATTCTGGCGGCAATCATGCTGTCCTTTTTTATAATGTTGCAATTGCCAGCAGCTTGGATTCTAGCGCGTGTATTACCTAATACGCCATATTTAGATAATGTCAGTGGCAATATCTGGCGTGGGCAGGGCGACTGGCATTATCAAAATATCCAGGGTGTGGTTTCCTGGCAGGTGCGTCCATGGATGTTTTTATTGTTAAGGCTAAGCGCTGAGGTTGACATCAAAACAGGCGATACTCACCTACACGGCATCGTGACGCATGGTTCCAAACGTTTACAAATTGATGAGCTCAATGGCCGTATTGAGCGCGACACCTTTCAAGCCTTGATGCCAGGTCAGTGGCCTTCGAGTCCGATCATTGCTAAAGATATTTCTTTTGTTCAGCAGGATATGAAGGGGTTTTCATCTGTGCAGGGTGGTTTAAGTTGGGGGGGCGGTTTGGTCAGTTATCCTTATCAGGGGCGTACTGAACGAATCAATTTACCACCACTACTGGGTGTGCTGAGTGAAGATCATGATCGTCTCCATCTGGCGATGACCAATGGTCAAAAAGAACGTATGGGTGATTTATATTTCTCATCAAGCAGTGCGACACAGAAAGAAATGATGGTCGATGTTCAATTGACCCAGCGCTTACTGCTGAATGTCGCTGGCTATCATGGACAGGCTGGGTTAGATACAGCCGTCATCTCTACACGCCAGCCTCTAGCGGCGGTAGGGGCATCACAATGATCAAACGATTTGTAAAGAAACCGACTTCTTTTGCGGGATCGCAATTTGATTTGACCAAAGCTGATACGATTGCGCCGTGGATATTGTTTATCTTAGTCGCTTGGCTATGCTGGCAATTGGCGAGTTTGTTTTGGCTATTTCTCAATCCCCCTACCGCTCCCGTGGCGCGTATGGTTCCATTGGGAGGGAATGCATCTGCCAGTATCCCTAATATCGTGGGATTTAAGCTTTTCTCTGAGAATACGGTAAGTCAAGACGTGCAGTCTAATGTTCCGATGCGTTTAGAGGGTGTTTTTGTCTCAACTCCTGCAAGCCAGTCTGCAGCAGTGATCAATGTGAATAATCTCTCTACGCGCTATCGTGTTGGGCAGCAAATTGAAGGCACGAACTATCAGCTTTCAGCCGTGAGTTGGAACTTGGTGTCATTGCAACTGAGTGATGGCTCTACACAGCAATTAAAGTTTGGTGATGCGGGTGCTGGCATTAGTAATGATCCTGTTCAACCCAACCAATCTATCATCGCAGTGGCGCCTCCGACATCTGTGCCGCGTGCTTCCATGAGTCCAAACCAGCAAGCTCAGGCCGCACTGGGTGATGCCGTTCGGCAAATGAAAGAAAACCCACATGGCTATATCGGTCAAATGGGACTGGTTGCCGCGGGTGCAGGAAAGGGCTATGAAGTCACTAATAATGTCCCTCCCAATATCCGCTCGCAACTCGGGCTGCGGACTGGGGACAAAATTATTTCGGTCAATGGGCAGCCTGTGGGGAACCCTGCAACGGATGCACAGTTAATACAGCAAGTACAGCAGAGTCATTCTGCTCAGGTCCAAATTCAACGCGGCGATCAGACCTTGACGGTTCAGCAAAATTTTTAGTGAATTGATTTTGTTTTATGAGCGAAATGAGTGAAATCGTTTTTAAATCTACAAAATTTTAGAGTTTTAGATAAGTAATATGAATAAGCCTACATTTGCAAAAGTTATGGATTCACACGATATGAAGCTGAAGCCAGTGTCGCCAAAAAACACTCATCGCCCTGCACTTTGGCTTGCGGTTCCGATATTGACGTCGCTGGCTTTTCCGGCCTTCGGTCAGACTTGGAAGATCAATTTGCTCAATGCAGACATCAACGCGTTTGTGTCTGAAGTCGCGGACATCACGGGCAAAAATTTTGCTGTTGATCCTCGCGTCAAGGGTAATGTCACGGTGATCTCAAATAAAGAGCTCAATAAACAGCAGGTGTATGACCTGTTTGAAGGCGTGCTAAACGTCAATGGTGTGGTTGCAATCCCTTCTGGGAATACCATTAAACTGGTTCCTGATGTCAATGCAAAGCAGTCAGGCGTTCCCTTCGACTTTAGAAATAAGGCGCGTGGTGATGGTGTGGTGACACGGGTCATTTGGCTGGATAATACTAATCCGAACGATTTAGTCCCCGCCTTACGCCCACTGTTGTCGCAATTCGCTCATCTATCTGCGGTGCCCGGCACCAATGCACTCATCGTTTCGGACCGTGCTCAGAGTATCGATCCACTGGCTGAGCTGGTGAGAAGTCTAGATGGTGGCTCAGATGATCAGATGGATATCATCCAACTCAAAGAGACCAATGTCGATGATATTGTCAGTCAAATCGAAGCATTGACCTCGACCTCGCCATCTAAGGATCCACGTGGCTCTCGTTTACGTCTGATCGCGGATGGCAAAAGTAATCGTCTACTCGTGAAGGGTAATGAAAAAGCTCGCAATCGCATCAAAAACATGGTTGCTCAACTAGACGTCGCCAATGATCGCTTGGGCGGCATGCGTGTCTTTCGTTTGAAAAATGCCAGTGCAAAGTCGATGGCGGATATCCTGCAAGGGCTGGTATCTGGTGGGAGTAGTGGTGGCCGTAGCTCAGGGTCATCGGGTTCAAACTATTCAGGCAGCTCAAGTAGTAGCTCACCGAGCAGTACTGGAGCGACTGGTACAACGCAGAGTGCAACAGGGTCGGGTGGTTCTGGTTCGAGCGGCAGTCAATCGAGCGTTTTTTCGTCTAACGGGGTCAGTATTATTGCAAACGAAGAGTTGAACTCTATCGTCGTGAAAGCAGATCCCTCAACCATGCGTGAGATCGCCAGCACCATTGACCAACTGGATATCCGCCGCGCTCAGGTTTTGATTCAGGCGGCAATCGTGGAAGTTTCGGGGACCAATCTTGAGCAGTTGGGTGTGCAGTGGGCACTTGGCAATTTAAGCAGTGGGGTAGGCTTGATCAACTTTGGTACTGCGGGCGCTGGAACCAGTGTCGCGAGCATCGCAAGTTCAGTGGTGGGTAAACAGTATTCAGGTATTAACCCCAGTGGCGCTTTATTAGGACTTGGTCACAGTTCTACCAATAGTCGAGGGGAGACCAGCTTCTATGGTGCGGTCGTGAATGCGCTGAACTCGATTGGCGGCTCAAATTTGATTTCAGTGCCTTCAGTGATGGCGCTTGATAATGTTAAAGCTGAAATGGTCGTTGGGCAAAACGTCCCTTTTATAACGGGAACGCAAGCCAGCAGTACAGCTGGTGTTGCACCGTATAGCACCGTTGAGCGAAAGGATGTAGGAACAACGCTTAAAGTGACTCCGCACATCGGTGAGGGAGGGACGTTACGCTTGGAGGTTGAACAAGAAGTCTCATCCATTGCAACTGCAGTATCAGGCTCTTCTGACTTGGTGACGAATAAGCGTTCGGTAAAAACCACGATTCTGGCGGATGATCAGCAGACGATTGTACTGGGCGGAATGATGCGGGATGATAATAGTCAAGCGATGGATATGGTGCCTGGCCTTGGTCGTTTGCCCTTGATCGGGGGGTTGTTTCGCTCTAAATCGAATAAAACTGAAAAAAATAACTTACTGATCTTCTTGCAACCTACCATTCTTCGGGATGGTAGTAATGTCGAGGCGATTAGCCAAGATCGTTATGAAAAAACCAGAATCTTGCAATTGCAACTTGATCCAAAAGGGCAATTTACCCGTTTGCCACCGAGTGTAAATGATATTTACGCCAGTGCGGTGACGAATATTAACCCGTCATTTAGAGCGTCACTCAACGGTCAATTGTCGCGCGACAAGCCCCTAGAAAATGAAGCAAAAAACTTACCACCATCCCGTACGACGCCGGTGACACCGGCAGCTTTACCTTCAACAACATCCGCTATACCGACTCAGCCATAGTGACGTAGTAGACTGATGGGTGTGGAATGGACGTGATCAATTCAAAGGAGAATTTCAATGTCACAACCCATCGTCGGCAAAGGCGTGTCGATTGCGAGTTTTGAGCAGATACAAGCGGTTTTTTTTGATTTAGATGGTACATTGGTTGATTCTGCCGCAGATATTCTGCGCGCAGTCAATTTTGCACTCTATGACATCGGTGTAGATCCGGTGACCCACACTCAAGTACGCTTATGGGTGGGTCGTGGCGCAGGGCGACTTATTCAGTGTGTGAGAGAATATCGAGGTATCGCTCCTGAACGTCATGAGGAGTTGCTGGCTTCTTTCATGAGGCATTATCAGGCAGATGTTTGTGTCGATAGTACGGTTTATACGGGTGTACGTGAATTTTTGAGTTGGTGTCAGCAGCATAAAATTCATGTTGCTTGTATCACTAATAAACCCTACCAACCGGCATTAAAGCTACTCAAAGCATTAAATCTCTTAGAGTACTTTTCCTTAGTGCTCGGCGGCGATAGCTTGGAGCACCGTAAACCACATCCCGCCCCTTTACTGCATGCATTATCGCATTACGGATTAAAACCGGAATATGCCCTGATGATTGGTGATTCGCGCAACGATGTGGAGTCCGCGCGGGCTGCGACTATTCGGAGTGTCGCGGTCAGCTATGGTTACAATCATGGTGAACCGATCTCCATCAGTGAACCTGATCTGCTGGTGGATTCATTGACAGAGTTGTTGGTATAGTCACCTGCATTAGTCAGCCGATTTAAATGAATGTCGTAAAGATCTTATATGGTCATTAAAACAAGAACACCGATATAGCGCTCTCGTTATATCGGTGTTCTTGTTTTGGCCGGTGGGTCACATTGATCTATAGTGTGCATATCCATCATAGAAGCTTAGGCGCAGCTTCTATACATAAGTGAAGTGGCTGATATACAATTTAGCCATCGGATGCGAGCGGGTGAGAGGCGTACGCCGAGTTTGAGTGATGCGGTGTATATTGCGTGCTCAAAACCAGTTAGTGAATGGAATGAAACGCTTAATAACGCTTGAACAGTGATCAAAGCGGTTGAATTATCGGCAAACAGTTTAGTTTTTTAGTTTTTTTGAAAAAACGGGGTTGTAACATTAAAACTCTCTGCTACAATGCACGCCGCTTCGATGCAGTTATTGATGTGTACTTTTAGCCGGTATAGCTCAGCTGGTAGAGCAACTGACTTGTAATCAGTAGGTC
>CAYJTU010000101.1:0-5058 GCA_964373105.1 uncultured Moraxellaceae bacterium
CAGCGTTCTTTGATAAACGCTCGAAGTTCGTGCACTATCATCCCCGCACGGTAATTTTAAATAACCTCGAATTTGATCATGCCGACATCTTTGATGATCTGGCCGCGATTCAAAAGCAATTTCATCACTTGGTGCGCACTATCCCACAAAGCGGGCAGATCATTTTGCCTGAAGGGATTCCGGCACTCGATGATGTGCTCGCCATGGGCTGCTGGACACCGGTGACCAAGACCGCAATTCAATCGCAAGCATCGACTAGCTCTGATCCACAGGTTGAATGGCAAGCGATCCTGCTATCTGCAGATGGCAGTGCGTTTGACGTGCTCTATCAAGGTCAAAAAGTCGGTACTGTCACGTGGTCCATGACCGGCTTGCACAGTGTTGCCAATGGTATCGCGGCGATTGCCGCAGCACATCATATTGAGATTGAGCCTGCTGTTGCCAGCCAAGCCTTATCCAATTTTGGCGGCGTAAAACGTCGTATGGAGTTGTTGGGTACGGTCCGGGGTATCGATGTGTATGATGACTTCGCGCATCATCCCACCGCAATTGAAACCACGCTGGATGGCATTCGCAAGAAAATCGGAAATCGTCGTCTGTGGGCGATCATCGAACCACGTTCAAACACCATGCGCATGGGCAACTTTAAAGCACAACTGGCGGAGTCTGCACGTCAGGCCGATCAAGTCATCTGGTATCAACCGGCAGGACTCGATTGGGACTTGCAACCTGTAGTCGATGCAGCACCGAATGCGGCTCAAGTGGCGAATGACCTCGATAGCATCATTCAGCGTATCACGCATGAAGCAGCATCAGGGGACGTGGTGGTGATCATGTCCAATGGCGGCTTTGGCGGCTTACATCAAAAAATCTTGACCGCGCTGGCTTAAAGCGCGCCCACATTTGAGACCGATCCTGATTCATTGGACTCAAAGCGGCATTTGCAAAACTCATACTCATCCGTAGCTTAGAACGGGCTAGTATCAAAATTGCGAGCGCAATACCGATGTTCAAGGCGCTCTAATCTGCTTTTGAGAAAAAAACTAAGGATTGAGGAGTTTAAAAATGTTTGCTCTACTCGGTACCATCATTGTCGGCTTTATCGTGGGGTTGATTGCACGGGCTATTTATCCTGGTGATCAAAAATTAGGTTTCATCTTGACCACCGTACTCGGTATCGTGGGCGCCTTTGTCGCCAAATACATCGGTAGCGCGCTGGGCTGGTATCAGGGTCAACAAGCGGCTGGTTTTTTTGCTTCGATTATCGGCGCGATCATCGTGATTTTTGTTTATTTATTCGTACAAAAGCTATTTAAGAAATCGTCTTAACCGAAAATTTTGATAAAAAAGCGGCTATCTTGGCCGCTTTTTTATGCGTAACTGTTAATTATTATTAAATTTATATGAATTAATAAAATCCACTAAGTTTGGATCAGTTTGGCAGGGTCACTTTGCATCAATACCTATAACAAACGCTAAACGCCGCTCGACCGATTACGGGCAATTTTGGTGATCAGCTTGCCTTCCAATAGCTTGATTTCGCTTTGATCGGCTCCAATCTGAACCAACAGCTCACCATTGGAGTAAATAATTTGGTCATCATGCACGGTATAGCTGAGTACGCCTTTTTTGAGGGTGCGTAGCTCGCCTGAGGGGCTTCTCACGATCAACTCCCAGCTCTTGGGAATGATGCCGGGATATTTCTCACCCAGATTGGCGTTTTGACGTCGCGTCTTTTCGACATTGATCAAATTGTCTTCAATAAACAGCTCCTCCTCGGAGATCTGTCTGTTTTTGGCAGGATTTTTCCCTGAGGTTGTTTTTAACGACTCACCCGCATAATTCTGGGTAAAAAAGTCCAGCCAGCCAATAATCGCCTTGATGATCTTAAAAGGCGCTTGGATCAAATCCTTGAGAATCGAGAAGGGATCGCTCTTGCTTTTATACGGTCTTTTCAGAAAATAGAGATTGCCTAGGCCATCCTTTTGCGGCTTTAAGAAATCAAAATCATGATGTTCCACCACCGTATCCAGTTCACCGGTTTTTAAATTCAACAGACAAATCTTTTTCGGCCCGATCGTGACCCGCCCCTGATGATCATAGGCAAAACCACATGAATCATAGTAAACCTGATCAGGATTCTGCGGATCAAAGATCGGATTGGCATCTTGGCAGTCACCTTCGGTCACGTACTGGATACGATTTCCCTCCACTTCCAAGATACTGATGTGCCGTTCATACTCACCCGCCACACTGGCTGAGAGCACTAGCCGCTTACGGCTGCTTTCATAGTCCATGCTATGCACGATAAAATCTTTTTTGCGCAGCACCAACGCTTCAACTTCTTGAAAGTCGAGCAGCGACTTGGCGTAGACTGCCGTGCCATCTTCTAAGCGCGCGGCATAGATCATCTGATTTTGGTCAGTAAACACCGCATCACAGGGGTAGATGTGCGCTGCATTAGGGCTTTGATCTAAGGTCGCTTGCCCCATGAACATCGCGCCCGTGCCTTTGGATTTCCATTCTTTACGCTGCTTGATTTCCTCAATATTTTTCTTATATTGATCAATCGCATGGCAAGGCACGGTGGTCAACGTATGACCACGCAGATAAAAGATTTCGTTATTTGAAAAATAAAGCATTGATCTGTATTCCCTTATACCTTGAAGCGATTGATCGTGATTGAAGCGCACCTCATCGCTAGAATAACGCATTAAATGCGGGATAACCAAGGCATTTGAATGGGCTTTAGGGGCTGATTTTTAGTCATTCATACATCGGTGCTGGCCTAGCGCATCATCTAATCCCTACGAAGCGAAAATCCAATAAAAAAGCCGTCTTACGAGACGGCTTTTGGGGTGTTTTAGTTAAATTATTTGACTGGATAGCTGTCAAAGATATTCTGACTGATGATCGCTGCAGTGGCCGCAGACAGTGTCCAACCCAAATGACCATGACCGGTGTTATAGAACACGCGCGGTGCGCGGCCTTTGCCGACACGCGGCATCATGTCCGGCATCATCGGACGCAGACCCGCCCATGGCACAACCCGTGAAGTGTTTACATTGAAGTTGCGGCGTGTCCATGTGATCAAGGGCTCGATACGATCAGCACGGATATCACGGTTATAGCCATTGAATTCGGCCGTACCTGCGACACGGAAGCGACCTTCGCCCAAACGACTGGTCACGATCTTGGCACTTTCGTCCAGCAAGCTGACCCATGGCGCATTGGCGATACTCTCCGCATCATCAAGATGCACGGTGATCGAGTAACCTTTGACCGGATAGATGTTAACGCGATCCCCGAGCAGATTGGCAATGTGATAGCTGCCGACACCCGCGCATACCACCAAAGCATCGCCACTGATTTCAACAGTGCTCGCATCATGTGATTTAGACAAATCCGCAGTATCGATGGTTCTGTACTGAATCTTGACGCCCGCATCTGAGGTTTTGATGGTCTGTACGTCAACGCCTTGGATAAAACGCACGCCGTATTTTTCTGATGCAGTGGCGAGGCCACGGGTGAATTTATGAATATCACCAGTTGCATCGGACGGGGTGAAATAACCGCCGTAGTATTCACCTTGCAGCGTGGGTTCGATGGTTTTAATTTCTTCTGGCGTGACCGCAAAACGCTCTAGACCGCCTTCCACCAGCAAGTCATTGGTCTTGCCCGCTACAGCAAAGGACGCTGCATCATGATAAAAATGCAGGATGCCACGGCGCTCAAGATCAAAATCGATATTTTCTTTTTCTGCCATCGCGTAGAGATGTTTACGCGCTTCAATCGCAAGCTTCGTGGTATCAATGGTATTTTCGCGGTATTTGCGGATATTGGCCACAAATTCAAACATCCACGAGTATTTATGGACAGATGGAGCAGGGTTTAACAGCAGCGGGGCATCGCTTTTAAACATCCATTTCAAGCCTTTCAAGATCGTCGCTTCGCTATTCCATACTTCAGCGTTGCTGGCAGACAGCTGTCCACCATTGGCAAAGGAAGTTTCCATCGCAGGATAGAGATGACGATCTAAAACAGTGACTTGGTAGCCCAATTGAGATAAAGCATATGCCGTCGTGACACCGGTAATACCAGCGCCGATCACAATGATATGAGTCATGAGGTTTTGTACCTATGGGTAATGATAGACGAGCCGAAAAATCGGCGGGATCACCCCATCTGTCACGGTACCTGAGAGCTTCGACATCAGCACTTGGGCTGAGGCCTTCCCCTTCGGTGGGTGCTTTGACGCACCTCTCTCCAGATTTTAGATTGACGCTACAGTCCTTTTGCCTGAGAGTTTCCGGGGTGGTTGCTCCTTCGGCGCTGGATGATCTACAGGGTGACTCCAGTCTCTCCTGCAGCGTCTTACGATATGCTCGAAGCGATACCGTCAATTCAGCAATACATGCTTTTGATACATGTTGATTTTACCCTGCTATCGTAGCATAGGGGTGATGGGGCGGTAAACGGAGGTTTGATGAATTTGATGCTAAACAAAGATTCTAGAATTCAACAAAAGCGCCTGTGCTTCTTCTCTCGCATCTTCACTAATCCATTTTGAATGGATTGCCGCTAATAGAAGTTTTTTTCCTTCAGCCACATTTCTTTTAGTGGGCTTGGTGAGATAACTTTTAGCACATTCTATAGCACTTTCACCACAATCCCTGGCTATTCCCTTACGCCACCACTGCCGCGCAACTTTTTCATTGCCTAACTTACGATAAAGATCCGCCATATTTAAACTTGCTGCGCCATCTTCATTGATCCGCCACGCCTTTCTATACCAATACTTTGCCTGTTGAAAGCTCACATCAACGCCATGACCATATTCATACATGATGCCTAAATTGCTATAAGCGTTGATATCTCCACGATCAGCCAACGTTTTAAATATTTTATATGCCGCATATGCCGCATATGCCGCATATGCCGCATCATAGTCACCATTTTCGTAGGCTTCACTCGCTTTTTCAAACAAATCCATATCTTCGCCCATTAGCGCATCCCTTTTTTATAATACGAAACTCACAAACGATCTCTACTTCCCAG
>CAYJTU010000101.1:5068-12851 GCA_964373105.1 uncultured Moraxellaceae bacterium
AAAACTGCCAAAGATCTTCCCAAGCAAATCATCCGCGGTAAACTCACCCGTGATCTCGCTCAAGGCATTCTGCGCCAGCCGCAGTGACTCTGCCATCAGCTCACCGGCACGATAATCCACTAATTGAATCCGTGCGTCATCAAGACTGAGCAAACAACGCGTCAACGCATCCAAATGCCGTGTCCGCGCAATAAACGTGTTCTCTTCAGGATGATAGCCCGCTTGATCGCTGATCAATTGCACCAGATCATCAATGCCGAGTTTCTGCTTGGCAGAGAGAGTCACCTGTCTAAAGCCCGATTGCGTGGAGATACCGACACTTTGCTGAGCCAAATCGGCTTTGTTGCCAATAAAGATCAGACGCTTCACATCCAGATGCTGATCTAAGCCGTCTTGGAAGAACTGCTGCGCCAAGGCCAAAGGATCTTCATCGACACTCAAGTCATAGACCAGCAGCAACAGGTCCGCTTGCTCGATCTGGGTGTAGGCACGGCGTATTCCTTCGATCTCCACCACATCATCGGTCTCGCGCAATCCTGCGGTATCGGTGAGGGTGATCGGTAGACCATTTAAGGTGATTTTTTCATGCAGGACATCGCGCGTGGTGCCTGCGATATGGGTGACGATCGCACGGTCGACGCCTGCTAAGGCATTGAGCAAACTCGACTTGCCGGCATTGGGTTTCCCCGCGATCACCACTTGCAGACCTTCACGTAGCAATTGTCCTTGGCGCGCGGAGGAGAACACCTGCTTGATCGCGGCGATGACTTGGTCCAGCAGTGTCAAAATCCGCCCATCGGCTAAGAAATCAATTTCCTCTTCCGGAAAATCAATCGCTGCTTCCACGTGCAGTCGTAGATGAATCAACTCCTCAAGCACGGTCTGAATGCGCGCGGAAAAATCACCTTGCAGTGAGCGCACGGCTGAGCGCGCGGCTTGGGTACTGACCGCATCGATCAAATCGGCAATCGCTTCGGCTTGCACCAAGTCCATCTTGCCATTGGCAAAGGCGCGTGCCGAGAACTCTCCTGCACCCGCAGCAGTCGCACCGAGGGCGAGTAGGCGGGCAAGGAGGGCATTTTGCACCACGATGCCGCCATGGCCTTGCAGTTCCACCACTTCTTCCCCTGTAAAGGAATTGGGGGCAGGAAAGTAGAGTACTAAGCCTTCATCGATGGTGCTTTGATCGTCGTCTAGAAATCGAGAAAACGCCGCTTGCCGCGCTTTGGCGATGGGTTTGCCGGTAAGTGCTTCAGTGATCTGTACCGCTTTGGCACCTGACAGGCGAATCACGCCAATACCACCACGGCCCAATGGGGTAGCAATCGCAGCAATAGTCGTGGTGTGAAACGGATTCGACATCTTCAGGCACTCAACAGGATTCAAGATTTAAAGTTCAGAATTAAAAGTTCAAGGATTCAAGGTTAAAACAGGTAAGACAGAGCGCTCAGGCAATAAAAATCCGCTCTAACTGGCCTAAGCGCATCGGCTAAAGCAGTTACAGCGGATCCATTCTAGCATGAGGAGTCACGCTGTCAGCCAGCGTGACTCCTTGACGCGTTTAACCAACTTTTGGATGATATGATTTTTCAATCTGATGATTGACATACTTCTGCTGCACGATGGTAAGCAAGTTATTGATGGTCCAATACAGTACCAAACCTGACGGGAACCACAGCATAAATACGGTGAACACGACTGGCATCAAGCGCAGCATCTTGGCCTGCATAGGATCGGCAGGTTGCGGATTCAGTGCTTGCTGGATATACATGGTAACACCCATGATCAATGGCAAGACAAACCAGTGATCCATGGAAGACAAGTCGGTAATCCAGCCAATCCACGGCGCATTACGCAGTTCCACACTCTCCATAAACACCCAGTACAGCGACATGAAAATCGGCATTTGTAGCAAGATCGGCAGACAGCCAGAGAGCGGATTGACGCCTTCTTTTTTGTACAGAGCCATCATCTCTTGCGAGAATTTCATGCGATCTTCGCCATGCACTTCTTTTAAACGCTGCATCTCTGGCGCAATCACTTTCATTTTGGCCATCGAACGATAGCTTTTTGCAGAAAGCGGGAAGAGGATAACCTTCACCAACACCGTCAGCAGGATGATGGACCAGCCCCAGTTACCGAGGAAACCATGGATGTATTTCAAGGCTAAGAACAGCACTTGAGCAATCGGCCAAAGAATACCGAAGTCTACGGTTTGGTCTAAGCCTGTAGCCAGTGGTTTTAAGTTATCTTGAACCTTAGGACCGGTATACAGCGTCGCGGAGACGGTTTGCTGCATGCCAGGCGCAACCGTCACCATCGGATCCGTGAAGCCAATAAAATTGCTGTTGCCGATCACACGCGTACTTAAAACGGATGTGGTGTTGGCATCGGGGATCCAAGCCGTCACAAAGTAATGCTGAATGACTGCAACCCAACCGCCTTTGGCTGTTTGATTTAAAGGTTCATCCTTGTAATCACTTAATTTAAGCTTGTTGTAATGAGAATCTGGGGTTCCCCATGCACCGCCCATATAGGTGGCCATGCCCATCAAACCTTGGTTAGCTTTACTCGGATCCGCTGAATTATCACGTTTGACTTGGCCAGACATCTGTCCTTGCCACGCTTTACTACCGCGGTTGATGATCTGATAGCTGACCTTGATCGGATATTGGCCCACGGTTAAATGGAAATTTTTAACAATTTTCACGCCATTGGGCGCATCAAAGGTCAACGGCACATCTAAACTGGTCTGACCACTGGCAAGGACATAGTTCATTTGTGCAGATTTATACAGTGGACGGCCTGTTGCAGCGGCATCGGGGCCATCCGTACCAACGAGGGCGGATTGCGCCGTATAAACACGGTTTGGCCCATCTTCGAGTAATACGAAAGCTTGCTTACTATCCGCAGCGTGCAAGTGGTTGAGTAATTCTGAACGAACGACATCACCGCCTTTCGGATCGACCCAAAGACGGTACAAGTCCGTTTGGATAGTGATTAAATTTTGTGTTGGGGCTGGCGCAGCTTTCTGCGGCGTAGGTGCAGGTTGCGCTATCGGAAAGTCTGTATTTGCCACTGCTGATGCAGGAACATTA
Organism: uncultured Moraxellaceae bacterium; assembly: GCA_964373105.1. Taxonomy (GTDB): domain Bacteria; phylum Pseudomonadota; class Gammaproteobacteria; order Pseudomonadales; family Moraxellaceae; genus Aquirhabdus. The sequence continues at coordinate 8,167 of CAYJTU010000101.1, forward strand.
GTCTGAAAATCAGACGAAGACGACTGTACAACTGGCGCCGCTGTAGATACAGCTTGCTCTGCAGCAATATGCCCATAATCCTTTTGCCATGCCAAAATAAGCATGTACGCCGTGATAAACATCCCGAGTAGGATTAGGTATTTTGCCCACTTCTGCATGACATTCCCCAAAACAATGAATTTAAAGCGTTGAAATTAAAAATTTGAGCCAGCAAAACGCTTCAACCGTAAAACGATTGAAAGGGTTTCGCGCGGCTGGCTAGTATACGGTGTAAATTTGAGAGTTCTGTGACGATTTTCATCATTCGCGAAAGAAGCTGCGCTATTTTTCCGCTCATCTATCGTCGATGCTGCAACGTTATACGCTAAAAATGCAGCATTTGAATGACAAGAACAATGCGGTGACGCATGCAGTAATTCAGAGCGTTTTTCATGTCCGTCTTTAGAATCCGAAGATTTCACATCATCAGGCGCGGAATGTCTGGGGGGTACCGGATCATAGCCTGAACCACCCCAAGGATGACAACGGCCCAAACGCTTGGCAATCAACCATGACGCATGGTGCAATGAATGTTGCTCCAAAGCCTCTAAGGCATACTGAGAGCAGGTCGGATAGAAACGACAACGCGGCCCGAGCATCGGACTCACAAACAAGCGATAAAATTGAATCAGCCAGCGAAAAACAGTCTTCATTCAGAATTCCGAGCCATCGTTATCGTATTGCTGAGGTCTTTTTGGCCTAAATCAAGTTGAAGCGCGTCTGTTTTTTCTAAAAGAGTCTGTGAGGGCGGCTGACTTTGATCACTTTCAGCGCGTGGTGATTTCTCTTTAGGCGGTATCAACTGATTTTTTTGATAGCGCTTGGTGAGTTGGCGCCAGGCTAAACTCAATTGCTGCTCAATCACTTCATTTGAAAGTGTTTGTGCATCGGCTTTGGCCATGAGCACGATATCAAGTGCAGGAAGCTCTGCTTGATGCAGTCTAAAGCTTTCTCGGGCTAAACGTTTGACACGGTTACGCTCATGCGCGCGACGTATTTTACGTTTCGCAATCACTAAACCTAAACGAGGATGATCTGGATGGCTGATCGCCAAAAGCATAAAAGCGGGCTGGTGCACTTTATAAAGTGCACTATCAAAAACATTTTTGAAATCAGCAGCTTGTAATAAGCGAAGTTTTGCAGAAAAACCAAAAGTCAACATGCGATCAATTCCCATATGGTTTTGACCTTGCATGTTTGATAAAGGACACTAACAAGGCTTCATGTATTCATATCCCTATGCTCGATGCGCACATGGATTATGAACAACGGATATTGCTAATCGCCAATCTTTGATTAATAACTGATGACTTACGATGATCCAAATCTAGTTTGGATCCATCACAACGTTTATCAAACATCAAAACAGACATCAACAGCAAATCATCACACGGTTAAACGTGCACGACCTTTAGCGCGGCGACGAGCAAGAACCAAGCGACCATTTTTGGTGGCCATACGAGCACGGAAACCGTGTACACGCTTACGCTTCAGTGAGCTGGGTTGGATAGTACGTTTCATGGCAATAAACCCAAATAAAGTAAAAAACAGGAAAGGAATTCTATAGATCAATCCTTATACTGTCAATCCTTTTCAGCGTTTACTACAAAAGCTTTATTCACAGCGTAAGGTGCTGATCGTTTAAGCCTTTTTGGCTTTAATAACAATCGATGTTAAAAGTTATCCACAGATAATGTTCAAATTTAGCAGTTGATTTTTTGTTTTTAGGATTTGGAAGTATTATTATTAGACCCTCACTTTTCTGTGTGTAACCGAAAAAAATCACGTTAAATCAAAAAAATATCTTGTTGACTAACCTGTGTATGAAAGGTGCATTGTTTGTGGATAACTCGACCTCTAAATTCATCCACAGCTTTTTCCACAAAGTTTTCCACAGAACTTATCCACAAAGCATGCCTCAAAAACATTATCGTGATTTTTTTCAGCGAAAGTAAAAATACGCACGTTTATTTTTTTAAATAGGAAAATGGTGTCGGAAAAGCAATGACAGGCTGTTTGGGATTGGCTAGAATGTTTTTTCGATCAAACGATGCCAATCCAGCTTTTTGCTTTTGTATTGGAAATACAGATTCCAGTTCAGTGAATCTTAAATCTTTGATGGGCTCAAGCAGTCTTTAATTGAGCATTGCTCACACATTGAGCTTTTTTTTGTTGAACCCGTGGACATTTACACCGATTGGGAAATATTAATAATCTGATTAATATTTCCTGATGGCATTACGCTTTCTTATTTATTAGTTTTGGGGAAATACATGGCTTGGACGGATTGTCTTGAGGCACTGCGCCACGAGATGGCAGACAATTTGTTTACATTATGGATTCGTCCATTAATTGCAGAAGAGCATGGTCATATACTATCGCTTTATGCACCCAACGCATACTTTTCAAAACATATTACTGATAATTATATTGAGCGTATTCGCGCACTTGTTTTTGAATATAGCAAAGGCACGATAACTGATGTCCAAGTTAAATTCAGTCCTACCACGCACAAAAATAAAATATCCATCGATGACGAGATTAAAGATCAGGATTTATCTGCACATAGTTTGGTGAATTTAAATGGCGGAGATTTAGGGAATCAGCCATCATTTAATGTCCAACCTGAGCAAGTCAGACGGACTTTAAATAAGGGTTATGTTTTTCAAGAGTTTGTCGAAGGCCCTACCAATAAAATGGCTTTTGAAACCTGTAAAACCGTCGTTAATCAACTGGGTGATTCTAAACATAACCCGCTCTTTTTATACGGTGCAACGGGTTTGGGTAAAACGCATCTCATGCAAGCCGTCGGTCATGCTGTACTTGATAAATCACCGAATGCACGCGTTATGTATATGACTTCAGAGCAATTTGTCTCTGGTTTTGTGACAGCATTGCAGCAACAAAGAATTGATAAGTTTAAAAAAGATTGCCGAACCTTAGATTTACTTTTGGTTGATGATATTCAATTTTTGGCGGGTAAAGCAGCCAGTTTAGAAGAATTTTTTAATACCTTTAATGAGTTATTAACCGAATCTAAACAGATTATCTTAACCTCTGATCGCTATCCAAAAGAAATCACTGAAATGGATGCGCGTTTAGTATCTCGTTTCTCTTGGGGATTATCGATTGCGGTTGAACCGCCAGAGCTTGAAAACCGTGTTGATATTCTTTTGCGCAAAGCAAAATCAAGCGATTATGAATTACCACGTAACTGCGCTTTGTTTATCGCTCAACAAGTTCAAGCCAATGTCCGCGAACTGGAAGGTGCACTGAATAAAGTGATTGCAACAGCCCGTTTCAAAGGCGTTGATATTAGTATCGAGATTATTAAAGAAGCTTTAAAAGATCAGATTTCTATCCGCGCGCGTCAGATCAGTGTAGAGAATATCCAGAAAGTCGTGGTTGAATATTTCCGTATCCCCATGCGTGAATTAACCGGTTCTAAACGAACCCGTGTTTATGTTCGTCCACGGCAAATGGCCATGGGATTATCACGCGAACTCACGGGTGATAGTTTCCCTGAAATTGGTTCCGCGTTTGGTGGTCGTGACCATACCACCGTGATGCATGCCTGTGACAAAGTGGTGGAGCTCTGTAAAACTGATCCGGCTTTTGCTGCTGACTACAAAAATCTACTGCGGATGTTGCAGGGCTAAAGTTTTAGATTTTTTACGATTTCTGCACACAGAAAGCTAAAATTTTGATGAGTTTTGTCGTTTGACAGATACCTGCTGGCCTACAAAAATGTTATAACAGCTTATCGCATTAAAACCCTTATTAAAAATCTTAGAGCATGACTGAATTATGAAACTTAAAATCACTAAGGATTTGTTTTTACGGGCTTTATCTCAAGTCTCGAGTGCTGTAGAACGCCGTCATACGTTACCTATTTTATCGAATCTTAAACTTGAAGTGACGCCGACGCATCTGACGTTGACCGCTTCAGACTTGGAAGTGGAGTTGGTTGCCGTACTTGAGCTGCCTGCGGGTGCCTGTATCGAAGCCGGGGCAACGACTTTGTCGGCGCGCAAATTGATGGATATCTGCAAATCACTGCCTAATGCTGCTTTGATTGATCTCACTTCTGCAGATGATCGTCGTTGCCAGCTTAAATCTGGTAGTAGCCGTTTTATGCTGGGCACACTGCCTGCTGAAGATTTTCCATTATTAAGCGGTGGGGTCAGTGATTCACTCACCTCAGGGACGCGTTTACAGATTGATCAGCGCGCACTAAAACGCCTGCTCGATAAAACTGCTTTTGCGATGGCGGTGCAAGACGTGCGTTTTTATTTGACGGGGATGTTGTTTGAAGCGTCAGAAGGTCAATTGCGTACGGTGACCACAGATGGCCATCGTCTCGCCATGCTCGAGGCGGCTGCGATCCTCGAAGGCAGTACCGCTGTGCAGGCGATCGTCCCGCGCAAAGGTGTCCTTGAATTGCAGCGTTTGCTTGGCACGGATGAAAGCCAATTGTCGATCTTGATTGGTCGTGAGTTCCTCAGCGTGACTTTAACGCAGCCGGGCAAAGTCAGCGATAGCCCGACCAGTGAAGATATTGAAATCCGTTTCACCACCAAATTGATCGATGGTAAGTTCCCAGACTATCGCCGCGTGATTCCGAAAAGTGGCGATAAAATCATGCA
>CAYJTU010000102.1:0-12821 GCA_964373105.1 uncultured Moraxellaceae bacterium
CAAAACAATCTGCGTCAATCGACTTTGGATATTCAAAGACGAACCGAACATGCGATGTTGTGATGACTTAGATGCTGATTCAGCGGATGGTGAAACTTGTGTTGATAAACTCTGTATAGAATCCTGCGCAGATGCAGATGTAAACACGCTCATTATCATTTCCCTATAAAATGGATCGCACGTTCAGGCTATACTGCCTGTCAGTCCCCTGTCAGCATTTACAATAAGCGTTTATACATCCTAAGTCTAGTGTGCATAGCGAGTTAATTGCAGATCAGGACAGAATTTTTTGCACCATTTGAGATATAAGTCACAGAATTAAACAGTCCCGCACGCTTAGACTTATTTTCACCAAAATGTACATTTCATATCGGTCACGAAAGCGCTAAAATAGCCTATACCCTATAGACGACATATTGACTTGCCGTTATCAAGCAAGAGGAACACAATTCATCATGGCACTTCTCCCCATTTTACACTTTCCCGACCCCAGACTCAGAACCAAAGCAAAACCGATTCTTGAGATCACGGATCAGATTCGTACCCTCGCCGCAGATATGCTTGAAACCATGTATGAAGCACCTGGGGTTGGCTTAGCCGCTACTCAAGTCAATCAGCATATTGAACTCATCGTGGTTGATGTCTCTGAGACCAAAGATCAGCCTATGGTGTTTATCAATGCCAAAATCACACCACTCACCGATGAACTGGTGCCTTATGAAGAGGGCTGTTTATCCGTCCCCGAGTACACTGACAGCGTGAATCGTCCTGCCCGTATTCGCATTGAGGCATTGGACCTTGAGGGTAAAGCCGTTAAGATTGATGCAGATGGCTTACTTGCTGTCTGTATTCAACATGAAATGGATCATTTAAGCGGCAAGTTGTTTGTCGATTACCTCTCCCCACTTAAGCGCCAACGTATCAAAGACAAGCTAATTAAACGCGAACGCGAAAAAGTTCGCGTTCGCTAAACCGCATGACGTCAATCATTCCAAGCATCGTATCGACACTGTTTACGTGATAATTTAGAGTCCGGTATGATGAACGCATATAACCAAAAATAGTAAGTCTTTACGCTTTAAAGGATGATTGACGATGCAACGCAATAGCGCAGCTGTAGACCCTCTAGAAAAACTGGCAAAAAAAAGAGATACGTACATCAAACAACGTCTCCGTCAGATCCGCATCTGGAACATGATGGGGTGGTTGTTTTGGGTTTTACTTGCGGTGACTTGCTATGGCTTGTATCTACAAAAGCCGCTGTACCTTGATCCCTCGCTACTCGCGATCCAAGTGCAGGCTGGCAAAATGCCGAGCAATGAAATGGCGCAGTTAGCCGCACTCGGTGGTTTGATGTTTTGGGGATTTGTCGCACTGCTCGCTGGCTTTATTTTTCAAATCTATGTCGCTATGTTCAGTGAACGAAAATTAATCCGCCTGTTTGCCTCGCTCCATGCCGAGGATCTTAAGCAATACGAAGCAGCAGAAGCCAAAGATGCTACTTCTGCAGTGGATTCAAGTGATTTGAAATCATCATAATCATTTTTGACGAAAATCTCGTATGATAGAGACCTTGATCACACTCCTATTTTTTTTCGCCTTTTCAATTATTGAGTTTTAGTTGTCATGCCTTTAGATAACTTATTAAGCAGTAACCGTGCTTGGGCCCGTGAGACTGTTTCCCGCGATCCTGAATTTTTTAGTCGTCTCGTCAATCAGCAAACACCAAAATATTTGTGGATTGGCTGTTCGGACAGTCGTGTTCCCGCCACTGAATTGGTGGGTTTGGCACCAGGTGAAATGTTTGTCCACCGCAATGTCGCCAATCAAGTCATTTGCACCGATTTTAACTGTCTGTCGGTCCTGCAATTTGCCGTCGATGTTTTAAAGGTTGAGCACATCATTATCGTGGGCCATTATGGCTGTGGCGGTGTACAAGCCGCACTGGCCAATACCCGCCTCGGCCTAATCGACAACTGGCTACAACACATTCAAGATACTGCCCGCAAGTATAAAGAAGTGCTGGACGCCCTACCGACTGCAGAACGTGAGTCACGTTTGTGTGAGCTGAATGTGCGTGAACAGGTTTTGAACGTCGGGCAAACCACGATTGTAGAAGACGCGTGGGCGCGTGGTCAGAAGCTGGAAGTGCACGGTTGGGTCTACAGCCTAGAAAATGGTTTACTCCAAGACCTGAAATTGACACTGACGCAGCCTGAGCAGCTTGAAGCTGCCAACTTAGAGGCACGTCATTTAGCGGCCCCGGACTAATGTGACGGACATAACACGTCTGGTCACAATCCAACATTACACTGACCTAAAAATAGCAGCATGCATCCCGAACAACGGGATTTGTGCGCTGTTCGTCAATTAATGTTTTAGATTGTCGATTTTTTAGCAAATTGACATACAGTTATGCTTGAATCTCATCGCCTATAACTATATCTTTGGCGAACTTAGCAAGACCTGCAAAACGGTGCTATTTACACCATAGCAAACGTGCAGCAAAAAGGTGTTTCTGAGCCATCCTCAGGACTATTTTTTCATTTTATTGAGTTGATCCACCATGAACCTGAATAACTATTGCTCCCCCGCCGAGTGGACCAAAATTCAAGAGTTTTCCCAAGGTAAAGAAACGCCTTTTCTGGTGGTCGACTTGGAAATCATTCGTCAGAAATACAAAGAGCTCACCACCTGTTTTCCGAGTGCAAAAGTACACTATGCTTTGAAAGCCAATCCAGGTGCGCCAGTTGTTAAACTGCTGAATGAACTCGGTTCAAGCTTTGATATCGCCTCAATCTTTGAATTAAACCGTGTGCTTGAGTGTGGCGTGACCCCTGATCGCATTTCTTATGGCAACACCATCAAGAAAGCTGCTCATGTCAAATATGCCTACGAAAAAGGCGTGCGCTTGTTTGTGACCGACTCGAAGAACGATTTGCAAAGCATCGCAGACAACGCGCCGGGTTCTAAAATATTTGTCCGTATCTTGGTTGAAGGCGGTGAAACTGCAGAGTGGCCACTTTCCCGTAAATTCGGCTGCCACCCTGACATGGCACTCGACCTGTTGGTTCAAGCAAAACTGCTCGGCTTAGTGCCTTACGGCATTTCATTCCACGTCGGTAGTCAGCAAAAAGACATCGCGGTATGGGATGCAGCACTGTCCAAAGTCAAATATATGTTTGACTGGATGAAGTACGAAGAAAACGTGACCTTAAAAATGATCAACATGGGCGGCGGTTTCCCTGCCAACTACATTTCTGAAGTCAACCCGATTCAGACCTATGCCGAAGAAATCGCGCGTTACTTGCATGATGACCACGGTGATGACGTGCCAGAAATCATTTTGGAGCCAGGTCGCTCACTGGTCGGCGAGTCAGGTGTACTGGTCTCTGAAGTGGTCTTGATTTCTCGTAAATCACGTACTGACTTGAAGCGTTGGGTATACTTGGACGTGGGTCTGTTTCAAGGTCTCATCGAAACGTTGGGTGAGTCGATCAAATATCCGATCTACACCCCAAAAATGGAAGACAAAGAGAAAGAAGGCGGCGTGGTGCTTGCAGGTCCAACCTGTGACTCTACCGACATCATGTATGAAAACGTCGACTATCAACTGCCTTTGAACTTGGCAGTCGGTGACAAGATTTACTGGTTGACCACAGGTGCTTACACCAACTCCTACTCTTCTGTAGAGTTCAATGGCTTCCCACCACTCGCAACCTACTATTTAGACTAATCCTCTATTTTTGCGGTAGCTTAAAATCAGACAGTGCTATTAAACGGCTGTCTGATTTTTTTATACAAAAGTTTTTTATACAAAACAGCGCATCACCTTCTGACAAAACAACCATTACGCTTAGACTAAACTTTGTTATGCTCAAGCTTTGCAATGCTCTACAAGCACGCTCGAATGGATGCCCAGATGAAGACTATTTTAATCGCAAATCAAAAAGGCGGCTGTGGCAAGACCATGACCGCAATCACCCTCGCCTCAGCGCTCGCGGCGCGGGGTGATAAAGTCGCTTTGGCCGATGCCGACCCCCAGAAATCCTCACTGCAATGGCTGAAGCGCAGACCTGAAAGTGCTCACCCCATCATCAGCCTTGATTGGCGCAATGAAAAAACCATTGGTGAAGTCCCAAAACGTACCGATTGGCTGATCATTGATGCACCCGGCGCCTTAAATGGTGATCATGCCGAGCAATTGATCGCGGAAAGCCACGCCATCATTACGCCAATTCAGCCGTCTTTTTTTGATATCGACAGTACCCAGCGTTTCTTAAAGAATATCGATGACATCAAACGCGTACGTAAAGGCAAAGTGCAAATTCACCTACTGGCCAATCGCGTGCGAGCACAATCCTCGACCAACAAACAACTGCAAGAATTCTTTAAGCTGCTCGGTCAAGAACCGATTGCATGGATAACCGAACGCAATGCCTATCCGCAGCTTGCGGGGCAAGGACTCACTATATTTGATCACCATCAAAAACTCTATCAAACCATGCAGGCACAATGGCATCCCGTTCTATCGACCATCAGTCTGTCCTATGCCTGAGTGACGGCTTTTCTGAAGTCTAATGACGATTCTTGCCATGGATTCGCCCTCTTTTTTTCTCTATTTTATGGGGCGCCTTATATAAAATAGAGCAACCCAATGAATACCTATGAATCTTTGCAGGCAGGGACAACGACGGATCGAGCACTGGCGTTCTATGACACCCTTGACCCTGTTGAGTTAGATGTTATGTGGGGTCGCTGGCATGGGTCAGGCTTTGCCACACAGCATCGTATGGATGGCTTGCTTGAAGCGTATGGCTGGTATGGCAAGGTCTTTCACAGTCCAGATCAAGTCGATCCGATGCTCTTTAAAAATCGTCAGGATCAGATGATTCGAGTGAATCCTGAACGTATTCCCCTATGGTTACTCACCTCGAACTTCCCCGCGCCCAAATCAGCACTTGCTGGACGCTTATTTTCGCGGCTCCTGCCGTTGCTCAAAACTCAAAAACCTAAAGCACACCTGCGTATGACCGAATTTCGCGGTAAAGTCTCGGCCACGATGATCTATAACCAGCTGCCTATCCATGATATTTTTCGTAAAGTGGATGATAATACGTTGCTGGGCATCATGAATTTGGTGGGGATGACGCAGCCCTTCTTTTTTGTCTTAAAAAGAGATTGAAGAACAACCGCTTCTAGAAAACAAACAAAACTTAGATAAAGCATCTTTCGGCAACGATTTTCAATATAATCATGGGTATTAAACCCTCTATGGATAGAGCGATATGAGCACCAGCAGCACTATAAATACGACAACAACGACTTCAGCACGCGATGCGGAATATGACTATATTGTGATTGGGGGGGGATCCGCAGGCAGTGTTCTCGCAGGTCGTCTGACCGAAGATCCCAGTCTATCGCTGTGCCTGCTTGAAGCGGGGGGCGGCGGTAATAGCTGGATGATCAATACCCCTGTCGGTGCGGTCGTCATCATGCCAACCAAGATCAATAACTGGGCATTAAGCACTGTGCCGCAAGCAGGTTTGAATGGCCGCATCGGCTATCAACCGCGTGGCAAATGCCTAGGTGGTTCCTCGGCGACAAATGCGATGGCCTATATCCGCGGTAACCGCAAAGACTATGATCAGTGGGCAGCGCTCGGCAATACGGGCTGGTCTTATGATGACGTCTTGCCTTATTTCAAAAAATCTGAAAATAACGAACGGATCCATAACGAATTCCATGGTCAAGGCGGCCCGCTTAACGTCAGCGAACTACGCACCGACAATCCTTTACAGCAAACCTACTTGGCTGCGGCCCGTGAAGTGGGCTATCCCCTCAATGATGATTTCAATGGTGCAGAGCAAGAAGGCCTCGGTGTCTATCAAGTGACGCAAATCAACGGTGAGCGCTGTAGTGCGGCCAAAGGCTATCTATTCCCACATATGAATACACGCCCGAATCTCCATGTCGAAATCAATGCACTCGCCCAAAGAATTATTTTTGAAAATGGCCGCGCGGTCGGTGTCGAGTATAAGCAGCATGGCGTCAAGAAAATCATCCGCGCGACACGAGAAGTGATTGTCTCTGCAGGTGCTTTTCAATCCCCACAATTACTGATGGTCTCAGGCGTGGGTGATCGCGCTGAGCTGGAAGCACAGGGGATAGCCGTGGTTCATCACCTGCCGGGTGTGGGCAAAAACTTGCATGACCATCCTGACTTTGTCTTCGGCTATAAATCAAAGAATAGCCAAGACAGCTTTGGATTATCGGCGGGTGGTTCTTTCCGATTGCTGGGTCAAATCCAAAAATACCGCAAAACCCACACCGGCATGATCTCAAGTAATTTTGCGGAGTGCGGCGGGTTTTTAAAGACGAAGCCGAGCTTGGACACCCCCAATATTCAGCTACACTTTGTGATTGCACTGGTCGATAACCATGCGCGTACCATGCATTTGGGTCATGGCATCTCCTGCCATGTGTGTCTACTCAATCCAAAGAGTCGCGGTACGGTCAAACTCAGTGGTCCGACCATGGATGACCCGCTCTTGATTGATCCAAACTTTTTGGGCGACCCTGCAGACATCGAGGATATGGTTGATGGTTTTAAAATGACCAAGAAACTGATGGACGCCGAAGCCTTCAAAAGCACCATTAGCAAAGATCTCTTTACAGCTGATGTGAGAACCGATGATGATATTCGTGCCGTGCTACGCGCAAAGGTTGATACGGTCTATCATCCCGTCGGCAGTTGTAAAATGGGTGTAGATGAGATGGCGGTTGTCAGCCCGACCCTTAAAGTGTATGGCGTTGCAGGCCTCAGGGTCATTGATGCCTCAATCATGCCTGCGGTTGTCAATGGCAATACCAATGCCCCGACCATCATGATCGCAGAGAAAGCGGTTGATATGATTCGCGCGGGATTGTAAACGATGGGATGTGCAAGAATGCTTTTCTATCGAAGATAGGCATTCTTGCATTAAAACCCTCTGCTCTTTGATAACAATCGCTAAGACATCAATAGTTCTCTATGTCTAACCAGGCGAAAAGACGATCATTGCCTGCTGCAAACACTCAATCAATCGGTCCACATCTTCATCCCCATGTGCAGCAGAGAGTGTGATCCGCAGTCGACTGGTACCGATTGGTACGGTGGGCGGGCGAATGGCTACCGCAAGAATGCCCTGCTCTTCCAGCCATTGGGATATCGCTAGAGCTCTCTCCGCCGAACCAACAATAATCGGTTGTATCGCCGTCTGGCTATCGGTCAACTGCCAGCCCTGCGCAATGAGTGCACTCCGCAGTCGGACGATATGCGCCGCCAAACGCTCACGTCGCCAGCCCTCACCCTCAATCACATCTAGCGCAGCCAAGGTCGCCGCAGCAAGCAAAGGCGGTGTAGCAGTCGTAAAACAAAACGTCCGCGCCCGACTCTGCAAGAATTCAATCAGCTCATCCGAGCCTGCGACAAAAGCGCCAAAGGTGCCGACTGCTTTGCCCAGTGTCGCCATATAGACATCGACTTTAGGTAGCGGCGTCGCTCGTACCGTAAAACCATGTGCATCATCTATCATCAATGCGGTTTGATACTTAGCCGCCAAGGCTAGTAGCGCGGGAAGCTGTGCTTCCGTCCCATCCATACTAAAGACTTGATCGGTTGCAATCAGTTTTAACGGCGAAGAATCCGTCTCTAGCCAGCATTCCAGCACCGCTAAGTCTTGATGCGGATAGCGGCGATGCACTGCGCCTGACAATCGAGCTCCATCGATCAAGGAGGCATGATTCAACTTATCCTGATAGATCGTACTCTTGGCTGTCAGCAATGCATCCAGCACCCCCAGATTTGCCATATAACCTGTGGAAAACAGTAATGCACGTGGATAGCCACTCACCACAGCCAATCGACGCTCCAGTTGCTCATGCAGCTCAGTGTGGCCGGTGATCAGATGCGCAGCGCCTGCACCGATGCCATGTTGATTTAAGGTTTCAACTACGGCATCGCGCAAAGCATAATGGCCGGCTATACCCAGATAATCATTGCTGGAGAAATTTAAGAACGCTTTGCCGCCCCGCCAAATGCTCGGTGTCACACCATGCGAGAGTGCACGCGGCGTACGCTTCAAGGACTGCGCTTGCAGGCTGGCCAGTTGTGTGCTGAGATCAAAAGCAGCGAGCGTCATATCGTTTCTACTTGCTAATAAATACCGATTCAAACAATCAGTGGGTCAGGGTGAACCTGTGCAAACAAAAATCCCCCTGGATGACAGGGGGATTGATCTTCAACCTCAAGTGCGCAATTAAGCACTCATCGCATCAAGCGCTGTCAACTTGACATCGACACGTGGCGCTTCGCGGTGTAAACCTAGCGTCTCAAACAAACGATCATCACGTGATGAGTCGGCATTCGGCGTCGTCAGCAGCTTCTCACCATAGAACAATGAGTTCGCACCCGCCAAGAAGGCCAGTGCTTGTTCAGAGTCGGTCAATCCTTCACGACCGGCTGATAAGCGCACATAACTTTTTGGCATGAGGATACGTGCAACGGCGATGGTTTTGATCCACTCGATCACCGGCAACTGCGGCGTATCACCCAGAGGGGTTCCCTCTACAGCAACCAATAGATTTAAAGGGACAGATTCCGGGTGCAATGGCAACGTCGAAAGCTCATGCAATAGACCCACACGATCCTGACGCGACTCGCCGAGTCCAACGATGCCGCCACTACAGACTTTCATGCCTGAAGCGCGCACATGGGACAAGGTATCTAAGCGATCATCAAAGGTCCGTGTACGAATGATATGCGCATAGTGCTCACGCGAGGTATCGAGATTATGATTGTAGTAATCAAGACCGGCCTCAGCCAAACGCTCAGCTTGGTTAGAAGACAGCATACCCAGTGTCATACACGTTTCAAGCCCCATGGCTTTGACTTCTTTGACCAGTTCCAGCACATAGGGCATGTCACGCTCATGCGGATTTCGCCATGCGGCACCCATGCAGAAACGAGACGCGCCAGTATCACGAGCTGCTTTAGCAGCTTCGAGTACTTTTTCAATGGCGATTTTCTTTTCCGGCACCAGCGCCGTTTGATGATGCGCAGACTGTGAACAGTAATCACAATCTTCTGGGCAATTGCCGGTTTTGATTGAAAGCAAGGTACTGACTTGTATTGCATTGGCATCAAAATGCTGGCGATGAACCGTTTGAGCTTGAAACATCAAGTCATTAAAGGGCAGATCAAAGAGTGCGGTGATCTCATCGCGCGTCCAATCATTACGTAAAATCATTTCAACCTATCCTATTGCTGGAAAACCATCCACGTTGAATCTAACCGTTTTATGCGTTACGTGCACGCGAAAAACGTGACTGCAACTTACGCACATGTTTGAGTGCAGGTTTGACTTTGTCCAAGATCGGTTTTGGAATCTTTGGCACGATCATTTTTGAGGCTTGGTTAAACCACATCAGCAAACTAAAATCCCCTTCCATTTGCACGGAACCGTCTTGCATGCCCGTCATGAACGCGGCGGGGTTACCTTGCTTAAGAATTTGTACGGCGGAATCGCCATCTTTAAAACGCAATGTGAAATCTGGCTTCGGAGCAAGACCACTGGCCATGCTGACTTGGTTGTTTTGCACTGTGAAGTTACGCGCAATACCGTCTTGAGATTCAATCTGGATGGTGAACGAACGATTTTCTAAAATCGCCTTAAATTCTGGACTGGTATACGCCAATTGAATCATGCGCAACCCTAAACCTGCTAACAACAAATCAAACGGATGGGTCGAGAGATTGAGCAATGGCAGTTGAACGACAGGAAGAGTCATAGTAGAAGCTCGCAGGGTGGACATGAATTGACCTATACACATATGCTTAATCGCATTATTGGATACTTGTAGAATTGTTAAGTTGTCGACGTGGATAGGATGGAACCCATCAAAGTGGACAAAACGGCATTTACTCTAGCACCAGTTGTGGATGCTGTCACTGACATTACGATCAAAAATGGTCGGCTTTTATCGATCAAGCGAGCTAATAATTGACTACTAGTCGATAAGCAAAAAGCTTGCCGTAATCAAACCGTAACAATATTCGTTGTAATATTACTGTCATTATTAGTTTGACGTTGCTTTTGGATGCTGTTTAACTCATTAAACATCCAAAACGAACGTCTTGATCTGGTTATCACACATTGCATTGGGCAGTGTGTTGCCAGCAAATGGATCATAGAACCATGACAGACCGTATTTTAATTGTAGACGACGAAGCCCCTATTCGCGAGATGATTCATACAGCGCTTGATCTTGCTGGCTTTGACTGCGTTCAAGCCGAAGATGCACGTACCGCGCATGCCCTGATTGTCGATCAACGCCCCGCCCTCATCTTACTCGATTGGATGATGCCTGGCAGCATGAGTGGTATTGAACTCTGCCGCCGCTTAAAGAAAGATGAATCCTTATCAGAAATCCCCGTCATCATGCTGACCGCGCGCGGTGAAGAAGATAATAAAGTACAAGGCCTAGATGCCGGTGCTGACGATTACATGACCAAGCCCTTCTCCACCCGCGAACTGGTGTCGCGCATCAAAGCAGTTTTGCGTCGTGCCAGTGCACTCAATGCTGACCGAGCCATCAACGCCGAGGGCTTGACTCTTGATCCAGTCAGCCAGCGCATCAGTGTCGGTACGCATACCGTTGAAATGGGTCCGACCGAATATCGCTTGCTGGCCTTCTTTATGACGCACCCGGAGCGGGCATACACCCGCACGCAGATGCTCGATCAAGTTTGGGGCGGTAATGTATATGTGGAAGATCGCACCATTGACGTGCACATTCGCCGTTTACGCAAGGTGCTAGAGCCGCATGGCTTTGACCGTTTTATTCAAACAGTGCGTGGCACAGGGTATCGCTTTTCGACGCGTATTGACCTGCAGCCGACGCTATAAACCTATACACAGCAGCCCAAGCGGCAGTGGATCATGATGAACAGCGTCACGCAAAAATCAGTTAAACTGCCTGTATGAGTAATTCAACAACTGCGTTGATAGACTTCGTCTATCAAGATTTATTGCGTTTAATTGGACTGGTGCTGATTTGTTTTAGCATCGGCTGGGTCATTGGCGTCCCTTGGCTGGCGGTTTTGCTGGCCTTGTTTTTATTTTTACTCTTACAGTGGTACTCGTTGTATCGACTCTATCGCTGGATGCAACATACCCCCGATCAAGAGCCCCCAGAGCTGGGCGGCGTCTGGTCTGCACTGCTGTACAACATTACCCGTATCCAAATCAGTGAACATCGCTCACGTAAAAATCTACTGGGTGTGATCAGTCGTGCACAGACCTCCGTTGCTGCCCTTGAAGAAGCGGTGGTGCTGATTGATGCTAGCTCACTCATTGAGTGGTGGAATCCTGCTGCGGAGAAAATACTCGGTTTAAAGTCGGGCGATCAAGGGCGAAATATCCTCAATTTCTGCCGTGCACCAGAGTTCGTCAGTTACTATCAACAAGGCAACTATAGCCAAGAAATCAAGCTCAAATCGTGGATCAATGAAGAGCGCTACTTCCAGTGTAAACTCACGCGCTTTGGTCAAAACGATCGCTTGCTGGTCGCCTATGATGTCACCCGCCTGCATAACCTTGAACTCATGCGCAAAGACTTTGTCGATAATGTCTCTCATGAGTTACGCACCCCGTTGACCGTACTGTCAGGCTATCTTGAAACCTATATGGATCAAGATGACCTGAATCCACGCTGGCGGCGTGGTTTTGAGCAAATGCGTCAGCAAACCACGCGCATGACCAATATCGTCAAAGACCTACTCCTTCTGTCTCGTTTAGAAAACAGCAGTGCGCAGACGGAGCGTAAAGTCATCGATATGCCTTATTTGCTCAATAAGATCTTTGATGATGCACAAGCCTATAACGCTGAATTTAAGCATGAGCTCAATCTAGAGATCGAAAGCTTTAGTAGCATCTTGGGTGCCGAGCAAGAGCTAACCAGTGCCTTTACCAATCTGATTACCAATGCCATCAAGTACACGCCCAAAGGCGGCATTATCAAAGTGCGCTGGTTTGATGATGGTGATACCTGTTGCTTCAGCGTCACGGATAATGGCATCGGCATTGAGTCACACCATATCAGCCGCCTGACGGAACGCTTCTATCGTGTGGACAGTGATCGCAGCCGTGATACGGGCGGGACTGGCTTGGGTCTTGCGATCGTCAAACATGTGATGTTGCAGCATGATGGACGTTTAGAAATTACGTCAACGCGGGAGCAAGGCTCAACATTTACCTGTCGTTTTCCCAAAGAACGATTGGTGGAATAACCCTCAAGCCTTAAACTTCCAACATATAAAAAGCCAGAGTCATTTGCTCTGGCTTTTTATACTCGATGCTTAAACGAGTGCTATATCAGAAGTCTGCTTTGAGCACCACGCGATAGCGTGCCTTGCCACTTTTGACATGTTCTATCGCAGCGTTGATCTCTGACATCGGAAACTCTTCAACTTGCGGGGCAATGCCATGACGTGCCGCAAATTCCAGCATGGTGCGAAGTGCCCAAGGTGAGCCTGTCGGCGAACCCGATACACTCTTCGCCCCGCCAATCAAACTAAACGCGGGTACTGGAATTGGCTCAAGCACCGCGCCGACCACATGCAACTTGCCTTCGGGTGCCAGCGCTGCAAGATAAGAGTTCCACTCAAGTGGCACATTCACGGTGCTGACGATTAGATCTAATGTGCCTTTAATCTTAGCCAGTTCTTTTTTATCTCGGCTTGATACGACCTGATGCGCACCCATCGCTTTGACTTCATC
>CAYJTU010000103.1:0-12752 GCA_964373105.1 uncultured Moraxellaceae bacterium
CTTGCGACCCCCGCATTATGAGTGCGGTGCTCTAACCAACTGAGCTACATAGCCAGAACTGATAAATCAGAACTTTTGAAGGACGGCATTATGCCGACCACAGACTGCTTCGTCAAGTTAAAACGCCTAAAAGATCAACAACCCATTCTTTATTTTGAAGGACGGCTTTTAAGCGCTTAAAACTTAAACAAACATCAACTTATAAATTTAGTGCAAAGTGAGCCTATAAGCCGGGTTCTGTCGTGAACGATCATTCCTCTAGGCGTATCGTCACCAATACGCTCAAGCAACCTACCCGCATCCGACGCGGGCCACGCCATGGATTCCTATTTGGTCTTGCTTCAAGTGGGGTTTACCGTACCGGTCTGTTACCAGACTCGTGGTGCGCTCTTACCGCACCGTTTCACCCTTACCACGCACCCTTTCGGGCCGTTCGGCGGTCTACTCTCTGCTGCACTATCCGTCGGCTCACACCGCCCAGGCGTTACCTGGCACTTTGCCCTATGAAGCCCGGACTTTCCTCCCCTGCTTCAATCCGAAGATTTGATCAGCGGCGACCGTCCAGCTCACTTTGCGCGCGCATAGTAACAAAATCGCGCTGCGCGATGTGAATTAAACTGGATTTATTTTTTACGAGATATGAACTGAGGTTTTAAATAACTGTGATAATAGAATTTAAGTCGCGGCTTGAGCCTTTAAACGTAAGAATTTTGCCATCAGCTCATCTTGAGTCTCGGCATGATCGGGATCCAGCGGTATGCAATCATCAACAGGACAATAGAGCTGACACTGCGGCACATCAAAATGCCCCACACACTCAGTGCAGAGATCCGGATCAATCTCATAGATCTCAGAGCCCATATAAATCGCCTGATTAGGGCATACGGGCTCACACACATCGCAGTTGATGCATTCGACAGTGATTTTCAATGACATAAGAAGCGCTATACCTGCTTAAGAAGCATGGTTTCTATTATATGCCCTTTTACGACCAGCCGTTCGCGCGTTTCTCTGCAAATGCTGCATTCACAGCAGCTGGTACAAACTTCGCGACATCCCCTCCTAATCGCGCAATCTCACGCACCAGCGTCGATGAAATAAAGGAGAGATGCTCAGAAGGAGTCAAAAAGACGGTTTCAAATTGCGCATCCAATTGACGATTCATATTGGCCAATTGGAACTCGTACTCGAAGTCAGAGACCGCACGTAACCCGCGCAACACTGCAGTCGCACTTTGCTCTTGAAATAAGTTAACCAGCAACCCACTAAAGCCAATGACTTTGACATTGGGCAGATGATCAATCGCACTATGAACCAGTGTTACACGCTCATTTAAGTCAAATACAGGGCTTTTGTGATGACCCGCAGCAATTGCCACGACAACTTCATCAAACATGCGCGAAGCGCGTTCGATCAAATCGGCATGTCCATTGGTGATGGGATCGAACGTTCCAGGATAAATAACACGGGTCATCATGAGACTCTGCAATACGTTAGAATAGCAACATGTTAGCAAGAAACTTGGTACAGTAAATGACTAACAGGATTAAATAGCAGTTTAATCACACACGATAGCCAAATTTTTACCAAAAAATGCAACGCTACCGCACAACTTACGGCACAATGACGCCCTATTATATGATTTCACATTCAATAACGATGTATTGAATCGCAAACTAAAGAAGATCTCCAGAAAAAACCATGAGTAAAGATAAAACCTCGGGCGGCACCATCGCCCAAAACCGCAAAGCGCGCCATGATTTCTTTATTGAAGATAAGGTTGAAGCTGGCTTGGTCCTGCAAGGCTGGGAAGTCAAAGCCATTCGCGCGGGCAAAATGACCATTTCGGAAAGCTATGTGATTTTCCGGGATAACGAAGCGTTCTTGTTCAACGCCCAGATTACCCCACTGTGGTCAGCGTCTACCCATATCGACCCTGAAGCGACCCGTACGCGTAAGCTCCTCATGTCACGTCGTCAGATTGATAAACTGATGTCTGCGGTCAATCAAAAGGGCTATACCTGCGTCCCCCTAGCCAGCTTCTGGAAAGGCCAATACGTCAAGTGTGAGATCGCACTGGTGAAGGGTAAGGCGCTGCATGACAAACGTGCGACCGAAAAAGACCGCGATTGGAATCGTGAGAAACAGCGTGTGTTTAGAAAGAGTCATTGATAAAAAACGCCTAGCAGTTGCTAGGCGTTTTTTTATCAAAATATCTACAATCAATCACTTCAAATTCACCGCATGAATTGTTGATGCATCACTCACCAAGAGAACACCATTTGATGTGATTGCAAGATCGCCAGATTTTTTGAAACTCCATACTGGAGCATGTGTAACCTTATCGATGGCATAGGTACCCGTATCCGTTCCCACAAAAATTAAATTATTCGTCACGATGATATTGCCAACGAAGTTCTTCGTTGTTGTATCGGGTACCCAACTCCAAATGAGTTCACCATTCGATTCATTATGTGCTTCCAAGCGGAAAGGTGATCTGTTGGTGATATAAACGACCTTGTTTGCAACCGCGGGCGTAGTGGCAAACTTACCTGCGAAAGTCCAATTTACATTTCTCTTAGCAATGTTATAACTCAAAAGATTATAGTTAAAATGATTATTACCAACACCATTTACAACAAGGACATCCCCAAGACCACCGATAACAGGCGAGCTATTAAAGCTATAATCCCCAATAAAAGTTGTATCTGGAATTTCAAAGATGAAACTGCCATCTTTTGCATTTAATGCACTGAATATACCGCCTGTATAGGCATATACATTATTACTATCAACCGCTGGGGTCCACATATCATTCTGATTCAATCGCTGAAACCACGCTTCAGTACCATCTGCAATATTAAAACTACTCAAGCCGCCGTAGTAACCACCGTTGGTATATACCTTACCATTTTTCACAGTTGGGGCGAGATACTGTTCCCACTGAGAACTAAAAGCCGTTTTAAATACTTGCTTCCCCGTTACTGCATCAAATTGCCACATTGCAGTGTCATTATGACCCGAAGACGCCACATAGACTTTACCGTCAGATGTGGCTGGAGGATTTACCGCAAACTTTACGCCAAAGTCATAGTTCCACAATATCTCTGCGTTACTTTCACTGATCGAATACAGTAGTGAATGTAAAGAGCCTGCACTAACTACATTAATCCGACCTTGGCTTGCCGCCACTGTCGTCAAATTCGATCTATAATCAGGCTTGACCCAGCTCCATCGACGGGTGATTTTTTTTGAATCGACCTGAATTGGAACATAACCCGTGTGCCCCGCATTACCTTGAAAAGTCTCCCAATCAGCCACCCCCTTTATGGGTGTTAATGCGGTCAAATTTATGATCGGATTGATTTTGATTCTATACAGAATCTTTTTCGGAGAGCCTGCAGCCGGCTTAGTACAAGCCCAATCTGCACACATGTTGATATTAATACTTCCTTGATGAGTACCGGCACTAAGCCCACTTGGAATGGGTAAATATAAATTATATGGACTATATGAACTACCCAGCGATGGCTTAAATGCAATATCGCCTGTGATAGTAATTTTAGGCATGCCGACAACTCGAGCTCCAACTACAGTTTGAATCTGCATGTTTACTTGCGTTACTTCATCAGCATCTATCTCAAGATCAATTGCATCTATGTTAGTCGTAAAACTAGCCGGTGGATTCATCACATTAAAAGTATAGGGTACTTTTACTGGTGACCCTGAGTATTGTTGAGAACATGCTGTATCGCGACAGAGCAAAACATCGAAACTCCCCGTATAAGAGCCTGCTGACAAAGAGTCCGATGTCGTCAACTCAACCGCGTAAGTATTTGCACCATTCCGCGTTAAATTTATCTTCGGTAAAATCACACCTGACTTATCTACAAGAAGGACATAAACATTATCCGTTATCAGTGACGGATTAAACGCAACATTTACTTTTACTGTACTAGACTCGCCAGCGACTAAAGAAGCAGTAATTGGATATGGGGTAATAACCAACGCTGCATTCGGATTTTGTGTTGGTGTTGGTGTTGGTGTTGGTGTTGGTGTTGGTGTTGGTGCTGGTGCTGGTGCTGGTGCTGGTGTTGGTGTTGGTGTTGGTGTTGGTGTTGGTGCTGGTGTTGGTGCTGGTGCTGGTGTTGGTGTTGGTGTTGGTGTTGGTGTTGGTGTTGGTGTTGGTGTTGGTGTTGGTGCTGGTGTCGGCGCAGCCTCACCACCCCCGCCTCCCCCACATGCCGCCAAAGTAAGAAGTACAGTACTGATTAAAGCGGTGCGCACTACTGGAAACATAATTTTACCTTTTGTAAAGATTGCTATACGAATGGTAAAATATTAACTCACAGTTATAAAAACGCCTAGCGGTTGCTAGGCATTTTTATAACTGTTTTATAATTAAAATTGAAACAGTTAGACAAACTGTAAGAACAACCAATATAAACCACCGGACAGCGCCATCGCCACAGGCAAGGTCAATACCCAAGCCGACAAGATACTGCGTACCGTACTCCACTGCAGACCCGATTTATTTGCGGTCATAGTCCCCGCCACTGCACTGTTTAAGACATGTGTGGTACTGACTGGCACACCAATCCCATCTGCAGCCAAGATCGTGCTCATCGCCACAAGCTCCGCAGACATGCCTTGACCATAGGTCATATGCGACTTACCAATCTTCTCACCCACAGTCACCACGATCCGCTTCCAGCCCACCATGGTGCCTAGACCGAGTGCCAACGCCACCGCCACTTTGACCCATGTCGGAATATATTGCGTGGCTTTATCTAAGTTTTTGCGATAGTCCGTTACTGTTGCGACTTCCGCAGTTGTTAGTTTTGGCATCGCTTTGTCTTTATCTAAGCGCTTCAATGCCGCACTGCTCAAATACATGTCATTCCGCAAGTTCGCAGTCGCTGATTCTGGTACTTTGTCCATGCTGCCATAGCTTGCAACCGCACCACCTAAATGATTGGAGAGTACGGCAACGGCAGGGACGACGAGAGGATTGACTTGGCGATCTTGGATATAATGTTTCAATGTAGCACGCGCTTGTTCATCCGTTAGCACGGGCTGTGTGGGCGCCAATATATGTGCCGTTTTTTCTGAAAGTGCTGCAAAAGACTGCACTTGTGTAGTGTCCATGGTCTTATTCAATGAATATGCTAGGGGTACAATCCCGATCAGAATCAGCATGATCAAGCCCATGCCTTTCTGACCATCATTTGACCCATGGGCAAAGCTCACACCCGTACAGGTAAAGATCAAAATCGCACGAATCACAAAAGGCGGTGGCTCATTGCCCACTGGTGGCTGAAAAAGTTCCAAACGCTTCTTAAAAACAAACTTCACCAGCAAAAATAAAATCGCGGCCAGAGCAAAGCCAATCAAAGGCGAGAACAGTAGCGCCTTACCGACTTTAATCAGTTGCTCAACATCGACACCGCTTACGCCTTCGGTTGCCGAGTGCAAAAACTGATTCATGAAACCGACTCCGACGATTGAACCCACCATAGTATGCGAGCTGGATGCAGGAATGCCGAGATACCACGTGCCTAAATTCCAGATGATTGCGGCGAGCAATAGAGCAAAAACCATGGCAAAACCAGCACCACTACTCACGTTCAATATCAGTTCAACGGGCAGCAACGCCAGAATGCCATAAGCAACTGCGCCACTGGCAAACATCACCCCAACGAAGTTAAAAAAACCGGCCCAGACCACGGCAACCGATGCAGGCAAGGCATTGGTATAAATCACTGTCGCAACGGCGTTTGCAGTATCGTGAAAGCCGTTCACAAACTCAAAGCCAAGTGCGATGGTCAAAGCGGCGCCAAGCATCGCAAATGAGAAAAGAGTAAGCTCTGGAACATGTGATAAATCAGCAACTAAATGAATACCAATATAGATCAATGCAAAAGCAATAATGCCAAAGAAAACTGGTTTGAACCATGATGGCATCTTTGCATCGGCTTTATTGGTTGTTATGGTAGGCTCTAAAGGGACAGGTGCGGGTTGCGTTGATGAAAGGGGATTCATGACTAGACCTCACTATTTTATAGTGATCATCTTCTATCCTGAAGATGACATTATTATGAATAACGCAAAGCAGACTATATTTTCCAATGAGATGAGTGACTTATACACTTAAAGTTTTAAGAATTCTTGAGCCTGCTTCATCTTGCCACACCAAACATTCACGCGATGTAATTACCTGTTAGAATACGCAGTTTTTTGTTGTGTTTAGTGCAGTCCTGCCCCATATCAAATATGTGGTCTTGCTGACTAAATTAGTAGTTTCTTAAAATCGCTTGATGTTGCTTTATTCCCGTTTTCGGAGTTTTTTGTAAAAATGTCTACACCCGCTATCAAAGCTCAAAATCTAAAAAAACAGCTTCAAGAGCTATTAAAACAAAGAATTCTCATTATCGACGGCGCGATGGGAACCATGATTCAACGCCACAAGCTTGAGGAAGAAGACTATCGCGGTGAGCGTTTTGCTGACTTTGAACATGACGTTAAAGGAAACAACGATCTCCTGGTATTGACCCAACCACATATTATCCAAGGGATTCACGCACAGTACTTAGACGCTGGCGCAGACATCATCGAGACCAATACTTTTAATGGTACGCAAGTCTCGATGGCCGACTATCACATGGAGCACCTCGTCAGTGAGATCAACATCACCGCGGCGCGGCTCGCGCGTGAAGTATGTGATGAATACACGGCTAAAAATCCTGACAAACCTCGCTTTGTAGCAGGGGTGCTTGGCCCCACATCACGTACCTGCTCCATCAGCCCTGACGTCAACAATCCTGCCTTCCGTAACGTGACCTTTGACGAGTTGGTTGAGAATTATGTGCAAGCCACGCTTGCGCTGATCGAAGGTGGCTCGCACATAATTCTGATCGAAACGGTCTTTGATACTTTGAACTGTAAGGCCGCAATTTTTGCGGTAAAGACGGTCTTTGAACAAATCGGCTATGAGCTTCCGCTGATGATCTCCGGTACGATTACCGATGCCTCAGGACGAACACTGTCTGGTCAGACTGCTGAGGCCTTTTGGAACTCAGTGCGGCATGCCGACTTGCTCTCGATTGGTTTTAACTGTGCGCTGGGCGCCGATGCAATGCGCCCTCATGTCAAAACCGTTGGTGACAAAGCCGATATTTTTGTCTCTGCACATCCAAATGCAGGCTTGCCGAATGCCTTTGGCGAATATGACGAGACCCCTGAACAAACAGCAGAATTCATTCGTGAGTTTGCAGAAAGTGGCTTGATCAATATCACGGGCGGTTGCTGTGGGACGACACCCGATCATATCGCGGCTATCTATAATGCTGTCAAAGATTACGCGCCGCGCCAGATTCCTGATATTGAACCGGCTTGTCGCTTATCGGGGCTTGAGCCGTTTAACATTACCCAAGATTCGCTGTTTGTGAACGTCGGTGAGCGTACCAACGTCACGGGCTCTAAAAAGTTTGCGCGATTAATTCGCGAACAGAATTATGCAGAAGCATTAGCCGTTGCACTCGACCAAGTACAAGGTGGTGCCCAGATCATTGACATCAACATGGATGAAGGCATGTTGGATTCAGAAGGCGCGATGGTCACCTTCTTGAATATGATTGCCTCAGAGCCCGACATTTCCCGCGTTCCAATCATGATCGACTCCTCAAAGTGGGAAATCATCGAAGCGGGTCTGAAGTGCGTGCAAGGCAAACCCATCGTCAACTCGATCAGCCTCAAAGAAGGTCATGAAGAGTTCGTCACCAAAGCCAAGCTGTGCCGTAAATACGGCGCAGCAATTATCGTCATGGCTTTTGATGAGATGGGACAAGCCGATACTGCCGCCCGTAAACGTGAAATTTGCGAACGCTCATACCGTGTTCTTGTGGATGAGGTGGGCTACCCTGCTGAAGACATTATTTTTGATCCTAACGTATTTGCCGTTGCCACCGGGATTGAAGAGCATAACAACTATGCGGTCGACTTCATTGAGGCCACAGGCTGGATTAAGCAGAACCTGCCACATGCCATGATCTCTGGCGGTGTCTCAAACGTCTCCTTCTCCTTCCGGGGTAATGAACCCGTACGCGAAGCGATCCATGCCGTGTTCTTGTACTACGCCATCAAGCAAGGCATGACAATGGGGATCGTCAATGCAGGTCAGTTGGCGATTTATGATGACATTCCCAAAGAACTCAAAGACTGTGTCGAAGATGTCATTCTCAACAAACGCGAAGATGGTACTGATCGTCTACTTGAGATTGCCGAAAAATATCGTGGCGAAGGCGGTGCAGTCCGTGCGGCTGAAAATCTCGAATGGCGCGACCAGCCCGTCAGTAAGCGTCTGGAGTATGCACTCGTCAAAGGCATCACCGCGTTTATCGACGCCGATACCGAAGAGGCGCGTCTTGAAGCCAAGCGTCCGCTCGATGTGATCGAAGGTGCATTGATGGCTGGCATGAACGTCGTCGGCGACTTATTCGGCGAAGGTAAAATGTTCTTGCCGCAAGTGGTCAAATCAGCCCGCGTGATGAAACAAGCTGTGGCATGGTTGAACCCCTATATCGAAGCCGAGAAAATTGCCGGCTCCAGCAAGGGTAAAATCTTGATGGCCACGGTCAAAGGCGATGTCCATGACATCGGCAAGAATATCGTCGGCGTAGTACTCGGCTGTAACGGCTATGACATCGTTGATCTCGGTGTCATGGTCTCTGCGGAAAAGATTCTCAAAGCTGCGATTGATGAAAAAGTCGATATTATTGGCTTGTCAGGACTCATTACTCCGAGCCTCGATGAAATGGTCTTTGTCGCCAAAGAAATGCAGCGTCAGGGTTTCAAGATTCCGCTGCTCATTGGCGGCGCAACCACATCGAAAGCCCATACCGCCGTCAAAATTGATCAGCAGTATCAGAATGATGCCGTCGTTTATGTCGCCGATGCTTCGCGTGCGGTGGGTGTCGCAACCACCCTCCTCTCACCAGAAATGAAACCTGCTTTCGTCGCAGAACGCCGTGCAGAGTATGAAGAAGTTCGTATCCGCATCGCCAACAAACAACCTAAGACGCCAAAACTCACCTATGCCCAAGCAATTGACCATGGTTTAAAGCTCGATTGGGAAAGCTATCAGCCGCCTAAACCGAATAAACTGGGCATGACGGTGATTGATGAATATCCATTGGATATCCTCGTGCCGTATATCGACTGGACCCCGTTCTTTATTTCATGGAGTCTGGCTGGCAAATACCCCGCCATCCTGCAGGATGACGTCGTGGGTGAAGCCGCGCGAGATCTATTTGATAACGCGCAGACCATGCTTAAAGACTTGGTCGACCAGAAGCTTGTGACTGCAAAAGCAGTGTTTCGCTTACAACCAGCCAGCCGCAGTGCTGCGGATGATCTCGAAGTGTATAGCGACGAGTCACGCAAAACCGTGACCCATACTTTTCATCACCTGCGCCAACAGAGTGATAAAGCCTCGAAGCAACCTAACTTCTCACTGGCTGACTACATCGCCCCGAAAGCAACGGCCGTCGAAGACTATTTAGGTGGTTTCACCGTATCGATTTTCGGTGCGGAAGAAATGGCGATCGACTATCGTGCCAAAGGTGATGACTTCTCCGCGATCCTCATCCAATCGCTGGCAGATCGCTTGGCAGAAGCGTTTGCAGAACATCTGCATGAACGGGTTCGTAAAGAGTATTGGGGCTATGCACCGGATGAGCAGTTGGATAATGACGCGCTCATCAAAGAAAAATATCAGGGTATCCGCCCTGCGCCGGGCTATCCTGCTTGCCCTGAGCATTCAGAGAAAGCCACGTTGTTTAACTGGTTGGATAGCACCGCACAAATCGGCACGGAATTGACCGAGAACTATGCGATGTGGCCGCCGTCATCCGTCAGTGGTTTTTATTACTCGCATCCAGAAAGTGACTACTTCAATGTCGGTAAACTCGGCAAAGATCAGATTGAGTCCTATGCCGCACGCAAAGAGTGGACGGTTGCCAAAACCGAACGTTGGTTAGGGCCAAACCTAGACTATGAAGCGAATTAGCGATCTCGCGGACTAGCATGCAAACTAAGATGGTTAAACTCCTGACGTGAACTTGAGTAAAGGTCAGGATTTGCCATATAGCTGCTCACGTAGCCATTTGGTCGCAATATATTTGGTGCCTGCAATCACTGGCATGCCTGCATGCAGGCTGTTCGGATGGGGTTGACCATAGCGGTCGGTATTGGCAAATAAAAGTGCTGCGCCTTTTTTGGGTCGAAACTCTAAACCGATATTCGGGAACTTGGTTCCTCCGCCTGCTTCGATATCGGAGAGATACAGGATAAAGCTTGCAACCCGCTGCCCCCCTACAGCTAAGTGCTTGGCACTCCCTGCATATTTGGGGTCAAAAAAATCCATATGCGGCCGATATTCACCGCCAAGTTGATAGCGTAAAATTTGCAATCCCTCACCGTGGGCCACTGGCCAGTTCACCAGTTCCGCTATACGCTGCTCAATGGTGTTGACCAGAGCATTTTCACCGCGTTGAAAGCTGGTTGAATCACTGCTGCGACGATGGTCAAATTGCATAGAACCATCCTTAGTATCAACGACCGTAGAACGCACAAGTTTACCCGCTTGCTCAGAGAGGCCAACCAACTCATCACACTCAGCGATACTCAGTAAATCTTCAAAATAAAAGATCGCAGGATTTTCGAAGTGCCCAAGCAAACGAACCGTCTGCCCTTGGACTTCAAAAAAATTCTTGCCGACGGCTAGATGATCGAGGCTAAAATCTTGTAATTGTTGTTTCAGCTCAGAAGGGATAGGATCAGCATGCTGAAGCAACTCTCCCTGATTGCTAAACTTAAAGCCGTGTTCATGTAGAATGCGACCGATCTCTGCTGGGTCACAGCCCCGCTCTAAGTTTTCAATCAGCCAACCTTGCCATTCAATCGGTAATTGCTCAACCCACGTTTGATCCGCAACTGTCATATCCACGTCCTACGATTTATTGAAGAATGTATATCCATTGACACTGATCGCGCATTAATTTGGAAAGCTTTCTGAATAGTTATTTTCAGCATTGAAGTGCGTGAAAGAAATACTCATGGATATATCCAAACTTTCTACACAGTGCCACCACCCGATCGGAATAAATAAGGCCTCTCCCGGCTGCAAAATATATTCAAGTGTAGTCACTTGCTTTAACAGCGGATAACGCTCTTCCTCTCGCTTATCATTCGGATTATAGATTTCACTATAGACCCCTTTATCATTATATAAATAAGGAACTTGCAAGGCTGGCACCAGTGTGACTTTTTTTCTGCCATAAATTTGGACCAGCATATTATTGGTCAAATCATGGTGCAATGGCGTGTATGTCCCTTTAGGCCCAAACCACAGAAAGCTTCGCGAACGGGCATGATCCGCTTGGGTATAGCCCTCGCCAAAGTCTGCGATATCTGAAAATAGCGCACTGATCCCACTGGCATTTTTAGCTGCATTGTTTGCAGTCATATAAATATTATTTGAGCTATTGGTACTTACGATTTGATCAATCAATGCCGCCATTGAGATTTGTGCTCGATATTGAGCTGAATGACGCTCAAACAAGGGGTCCTTATCTCGGCCTTGCTGTACCTCAACCATCGCTCCCCCGACTTTTTCTAAAAAATAGTCTGGATTCCATTTTTTAAGTGCGGGCCAATGGTCTATGCCATGCGTCAGCACGACAGGTCGATGCTGACTGTAGTAATGCTTCATGAAATAAGAAAATTTTGGTGTTTTAATTTTATCGATCTGAGCCGCTGAATGAATATTTAAACGCGCCAAATGGTCTATGGTATTCATCAACCAATTACGTTTTTGCAATTGGAGGTGTATATCTTTGGCCAACTCAAAGTACGGATTCTGTTGTAACTGGGCCAGTTCTACCTGGATATCGACATCAGAAAATCCGGTATCTCTGAGCACTTGAAAGATATGATCAACTGAGACTTTATTCATCACACATTGAGCGAGCCACTTTTTCCAATCATGACTTAATCCTGACTGACCACCGATCTTAGTAGTAGATTCAGTAACGGCATTATTATTGCTCGGTGGCACTTCCAGCAAGGCTAAACGATCGTCACCATCCCCTCTCACAATCTCATGATTTGCACCCGTTATCGCCCTAAAACCATGCTCATGTAAAATCTGCCCAATGCCCTGCGGATCACAACCGCGTTCTAGGTTTTCAACAACCCATGATTGCCAATCTTCTGGTAGCTCGTTAAACCATCCGGTCTCTTCAGTAACATTTCCTTTGATTTCTTGCATTTATAGTCACTCTCAAAGTCGGGCACTTTTCGCCGCATTATTTTTACCATTCAAACCAAATCATTAACACTTTTCAGCCCAAAAATACTTATTTGGTTACAATTTATACACTAGCGCTGCATATTTACTCAATGGTAAATTTTATGGACCATTCACCAAGAAATGTCAAGTAATGACTAACTGGTTAGTGTCTTTTTATTTTACTAATAATGTAGGGTATTGTTATGAAAAAAATATATTCAAATTTAGGCCTGAGTCTCGTCTTTACAGCACTGGTTGGTTGTGGCAGCGATAATGATTCAACCCCAGCACCGACACCGACACCAACACCGACTCCAACACCAACACCGACTCCAACACCAACACCGACTCCAACACCGACACCAACACCGACTCCAACACCGACTCCAACACCGACACCAAC